>CAYSIN010000009.1:0-47129 GCA_964431135.1 uncultured Bacteroidales bacterium | reverse complement strand
ATAAACCAAAACAGGCATCCAATATGTTGAATGCCTGTAAAAAAAACAGCAGATAAATAAGCCGGGTTCTGTATTTCCTGCATAAACAGGAAACTTCTATCATTTAACTTGACTCGTTATTGCTAACGAGTTCCAGCGGCCTACCCTCCGACATCGAGCGAGCAACTCTTATACGTCGGTTTACTTGACCTTGCAGCCCATGGGATTGTACGGCTAATGTGTCGCCACATTACCGGTGAGCTCTTACCTCGCCTTTTCACCCTTGTATGGTTGCGTTACAAGTAACACCACCATACGGTTATTTTCTGTTACAGAACCTTGCCTTTCGACAACTTCCCGTTAGGAAGCATGGTGCTCTGTGCTGCCCGGACTTTCCTCCCCATTTGTTGTGGGGCGATAGAATTATCTGCTTTTAATTCATGGTTATTGAATAGGTAACCCCGTTTACAGTAACCGTTGCATATTGGTCACATGTACCATTGCCATAATCTACCAATACCGGTGCATTGGTGGCAACAGTCAATGTCAATTTACCGGAACGAATCCAGCGACAACCGGTATATACATTTAATGCATTATTGATAACAATAGTGTAGTTTTTTCCTGTACGAGTAATGCCATTGCCGTTGCCTGTAATACTATATTCATCATCCCATGGATTTAGAATAGTATTTTCACCACTCAGCCATTCATGTAATCGAGAACTGTTCCACGTTCTGTATGCTGTACCTGATGGGTCTGTTACTTTACCATTCGTAATTTGTACTCCATAAATCATGTGGTTTTGAGAATTGCGTCCATTATTGGTAATTACCTTGTTGCCTTCAACCTTGTAATCATTGACGTAATAATTTTGTGGCGTTACGGTTACAACGCAACCCGAATCGCGAAACCAATCGGTAACGTTCATAATAAGTTTTCCGCGACGCAAAACACCATCATTACAAGTACAATTCGTTACACCAAAATCTACCGTTACGGTTTTGGGCCATGAAGTAAGGTCAAAAGGTGTAATAGTTACCGTAGCACATGCCGATAACCATTGGTTATCTGATTTTTTTCCGCTTAACGAATCGTCCATTTTTCGTGTACCAAACGTTGATTGTTTAAATACATCGTCAAACATATTGTTTGCAATGGCATTGTCTGTGGCTGCTACTACTTCATCCAATAATGGTTGAGTCGTATCAGAATCATCTGTTTTATCTTTTTTACATGCAGAAAATAATAAAACAGATACACTTAAAAATAAAAAAAGTTTTTTCATAGTATAAATTTATTAATTAATTTACATCAAAGATACACATTTTATTAAAAAAAAAAATGAACCAATTTTTTAAACAGAAATTAAATATCAATTTTTGCCATTTTAGCGTGTTTCTCAATAAAGTCACGACGTAAGGGTACATCATCGCCCATGAGCATGGAAAAAATGCGGTCGGCTTCGGCGGCACTTTCGATGGTTACTTGCTTTAAGGTACGTTTAGATGGATCCATAGTCGTTGACCAAAGTTGTTCGGCATTCATTTCGCCAAGTCCTTTGTAGCGTTGAATGTGTACGGATGATTCTTTACCTTTGCCGAGTTCCTGAACAAGTCTGTTACGTTCATCATCAGTCCAACAGTAATGCTCTTCTTTTCCTTTTTTAATTAAATATAATGGGGGAGTGGCGAGATATAAATATCCATGTTCTATAAGTTCCTTCATATAACGGAAAAACAGAGTCATGATAAGTGTAGCAATGTGGCTACCATCTACATCGGCATCGGTCATGATAATTATTTTGTGATAACGTAATTTGTCAATATTAAGTTCGTGGCTGTCTTCGTCGGTACCAATCTGTACGCCAAGTGCTGTGATTATATGTTTAATTTCTTCACTTTCATAAATTTTATGGAGCATGGCTTTTTCAACGTTCAATATTTTTCCTCTTAAAGGAAGAATAGCCTGAAAGTTGCGGTCTCTACCCTGCTTGGCAGTACCGCCTGCCGAATCGCCTTCAACCAAATACAATTCGCATTTGGCAGGATCTTTTTCGCTACAATCGGCTAATTTGCCGGGCAAGCCACTTCCATTTAAAGCTCCTTTGCGTTGAACCAGTTCACGGGCTTTGCGTGCAGCATGTCTTGCGGTAGCAGCAAGAATAACTTTATTTACTATAGATTTGGCATCTTTGGGATTTTCTTCAAGATAAAAAGTAAGCATATCGCTAACAGCCTGGTCAACGGCTCCCATCACTTCCGAATTACCAAGTTTGGTTTTTGTTTGCCCTTCGAATAATGGTTCGGCAACTTTGACCGACAAAACAGCTGTTAATCCTTCGCGAAAATCTTCACCACTTATTTCAAATTTAAGTTTTTCGAGCATACCATTTTTTTCAGCATAGGTTTTTAACGTTCTGGTTAAGCCTCTTCTAAAACCTGCAAGGTGTGTTCCTCCTTCGTGTGTGTTAATATTGTTGACATAACTGTGAACGTTTTCGTTGAACGATGAATTGTATTGAAGTGCTATTTCTACAGGGATACCTTGTTTTTCAGTTTCCATGTAAATAACATTTTCTATAATCGGCTGTCGGTTTTCGTCCAGTAATTTTACAAATTCTTTTAAGCCTTCTTTACTATAAAAATTTTCATGAACAGGATTTCCTTCTTCGCTTATTTCACGTTCGTCGGTAATGGTAAGATTAATGCCCTTATTTAAATAGGACAGTTCACGCAAACGTGATGCAATAATGTCGTATTGAAATTCTACCGTTGAAGTAAAAATAGTTTCATCAGGGAAAAAAGTAATAACGGTTCCTGTTTTATCCGTTTTTCCTGTAATGGTTAATTCTTTAGTTGTTTTGCCAAAAGCAAATTCCATTTCATACACATTACCATCTCTGTAAACAGTGGCTTTTAAAAATTTAGAAAGTGCATTAACACAACTAACACCTACTCCATGCAAGCCTCCAGAAACTTTATAGGATTCTTTGTCAAATTTACCACCTGCATGAAGAATAGTTAACACAACTTCCAATGCTGATTTCTGTTCTTTTTCGTGAAAATCTACAGGAATACCGCGTCCATCATCTGTTACTGAAATAGAACCATCGGCATGAATAATGACATCAATAGTTTTACAATATCCTGCTAAGGCTTCATCTATTGAATTATCAATAACTTCATATACTAAATGATGTAATCCTCTAACACCTATATCGCCGATATACATAGCTGGGCGTTTGCGTACGGCTTCAAGACCTTCTAACACTTGAATACTGTCGGCTGAATAATCGTTTGCAGTAGCGTTTACACTGTTTATCTCTTCCATGGTTATAATTTTTTTTAGCAATGCAAATTTAGATAAAATAAATGGATTTTTATATATCAAAAAGTCCTAAAAATTCATATTGTTGATAACTTTTTTATTTAAGAAATAATTAGTTTTTTACCTATCACTACTATTTGTGTAAGTAATAAATATCAATATTATTGTTTTGAAACAGCCAAAGCCTCTTTAATAGTAATTTTTTTTCCGTTGTTGTAGGCTACCACAAAGCATTGAACATTTTTTTGTTTTACATAATTTTGATATGAATTGGCTTCTTTTAAAGTGGAAAACTGTCCAACAGAATATTTATACATGCCATCTATATAATTTTCATCAACAGATTTATTAAAATTATATTTTGCAAAATAGTTAGAAGATAATTTTTTGGCAGAAGCACCAATTTGTACGGTATAATATACTCCTGAAGTATTGGTGGAAGTTTGCACAGGGGTTGGTTCAGGTTTGGGTTTATAAGTATTTTCAGTGGGTTTAACGGTTGAAATGGGTTTTACTTCGGTGATGTTATTATTTTCTGATGTTGTTTGACTGACTGGTTCTTGTTTTTGTACTGTTTCATGAATGGGTTCTACTGGAGAAACTGTTGTTGTTTCAGTGGGCTGATTTGATTCTGATTTCTGAACCGTTTCTTCTTGGGTTACAGGTTTAACTTCCGTTTGATTTGTTATTTCATTTTGTGTGGTTTCTTTGGCAGGTTCTTCCTTAACATTGGCTCTGGGTATTGGCTTGGGAGGTGCTACTGTATCTACTTTTTGAACCACAGGTTTATATTCAGGTGTTAGAGAAGTAGCCGTTGTTACCTTTGATGTGGGTGGATTATAGGGTGGGATACTTTTGACACGTGAAGCAATATCTTTATTACTCATAAAATCCTTTTGAGAAATGCTTACATATTTAATACCCGTTTCACCAAGAAATGACATATTACCATTGATTAAAATAGATTCATTCAACGGTGTAGCAGATGTTAATTGATAACTTATAGTAAACAATTCGGATGGGGGTAATTTATCCCATACAAAAAGAATTGCCACTTCGGTTACAGTAGCCACACTTCCATAAGGGTTGGTTACTTTTGCTTGAAAGCCTGTTGGAAATTTTTCTTTTAATTTAAGGGTTTTATCACGTTCAAGCCCATAAGTGTTAACTAAAATAGTAACGTTTATAGTATTACCCTGCTTATCTACCTGTCGATAGCCAAAAACTTTATCTAAAGAAATGGCATTATCGCTTGTTTGAGCAAATGAAATAGTAGAAAATACTAACATTACTAATATAACAGTCCATGTTTTCATCATAGTACAATGTATTAAATTATAAGGCAAAGATAGTATAAAATTTTTAAACGTCCATACAAAATAGTAAAAAAATAGTAAACAGGTTTATTAACTTTTTTTTAAATCGAATAATTTTGTTGGTAATTAATTTTAAAGAATAGAACTGGCTAATTCTGCCAAATAACTTCGTTCACCCTTAATTAAATTTACATGAGCAAATAAATCCTGGCCTTTCATTTTATCGGTGAGATAGGTTAAGCCGTTTGATTTACTGTCAAGGTAGGGAGAATCGATTTGTTCAATATCGCCCGTAAAAACCATTTTAGTACCCTCGCCTGCACGGGTAATAATTGTTTTTACTTCGTGTGGTGTAAGATTTTGTGCTTCATCAATAATAAAGTAAACATTGGAAAGACTGCGTCCACGTATATATGCAAGGGGTGTAATAACCAATGTTTCGTTTTTTAGCATATCTTCAATGGTTTTATATTCTGCCGATTCGGTTTTAAATTTGTATTTTATAACGCCTAAATTATCAAAAAGAGGTTGCATGTAGGGGGCAATTTTTTCGCTGATATCGCCGGGCAAATAACCCAAATCGCGATTAGATAGTGGAACAACGGGACGTGCCACTAATATTTGATTGTATTGTTTTCGTTGATGCAAAGCAGCAGCCAATGCGAGTAATGTTTTTCCCGTGCCTGCTCTGCCTGTAAGTGCCATTAATTGTACTGTATCGCGGAATAATCCGTCAAAAGCAAATGTTTGCTCTGCGTTTCGTGGTTCAATGCCATAAGCCTTTCTTTTTTCTACTCGTTGCAGATTATGAGTAAAGGGGTCGTAATGAGCAAGTACACTTAATTTGGTATTTTTTAATATAGAATATTGATGGGCAATAGGAGGTTGAGGCAGTTTTACTTCATCAATGTTAACGCCCAACGGGTCTTCATATAGTCGTTGAATGATTTGTTCAGAAAAACCTTCAATAGTAGGAACTACATTGTTTACCTGGTCAAGGTTTTGAACTTTATCCGATTCATAATCTTCGGCATCAATACCAATAGATTTGGCTTTCATTCGCAAGTTAATATCCTTGCTGACCAATATTACAGGTGTAGCAGCATTGGTTGTAGAAATGTATTCTGCAATGGCTAATATACGATGGTCGGGGGTTTTTTCGGGAAACGATTCTGCCAGTTTTTTGGAATATTCTTTACCTGTTTCGATAAATAATTTTCCCATGTCTTTTCCAAGCGTTATGCCATTTTGAAATAATTTTTTTCCTGCCAGCATATCCAGTTCACGTGTAAATTCACGCGCATTATAACTAATTAAATCTGAACCTTTTTTTAGTTTATCCAATTCTTCCAATACAACAATAGGTATAACGAGGTCATTTTCTTCAAACTTGTATATACAACGATAGTCGTGTAAAATGACATTCGTGTCTAAAATAAAAATTTTCTTTTTTGCCATAACTTTTTTTTAATTGATGATACAAATGTAGTTACATATATTGTTAAATCTTTAAACGCATTAATGATTTATTCACAATTTACTGTTAGCAAAAAAGGGATACAAAACCGTATCCCTTCTTTATGCTGTAAAAGGAAGTAAATTATTTTTTTTCTTTGTTTTGCTTTTGATAGCGACTACGGTACCTGTCAACGCGTCCGGCGGTATCTACGAGTTTAACTTTTCCCGTATAAAACGGATGCGACGTATTTGAAATTTCTACTTTTATTAAAGGGTAGGTTACGCCGTCCACTTCGATGGTTTCTTTGCTGGCAGCCGCAGATTTGGTAATAAAGATTTGTTCGTTAGACATATCTTTGAACACTACCAGTCTGTAATTTTTTGGATGAATATCCTTTTTCATACTACTTTTTTTATAAAATTTTGAACCGCAAAGGTAATATTTTATTTTGATTTATACAAACAACGTTGAGATTTTTTTTTATTGCTTAATAATAATGTATATCTATTTTTTCAAAACACTTCGTATTCATTATAGGTACAGGGAATATTTCCGTTGCGTAACGGGATTCTTGTTTTTGGTTTTAGGCTGATATATTTTGCCTGTTCCTTTTCCATTAATAGCCAAATATGGTTTGAGGCATAATTAAATTTCAGTTTGGTACCAATACGATTGTAAAACTCGTGAATATCTTGCACTTCTATACGCTCATTGTAGGGTAAGTTTGAAATAATAAATCCATTTTCAAAGGGAATAGCATTTTCAAAAAAATCGTTTTCAAAAAACAATGTTTTTTGAGAGTAGGGGAGTAGCCGTACCGATTTTTTGGCTGCGTGAATGACACGATGATTTATATCTGCTCCCATAATTTTTAATGCAGTATCATTTATGTGTTGGTTTTCTTCTTCTTTAATTTTTTTCCATAGGTCCTTATCAAAATCTTGCCAGTACATAAAAGCATATTTATTGCGTAAAAAGCCAGATGGAATTTTATTAGCCATATACGTTGCTTCAATGGGAATAGTGCCAGTGCCACACATAAAATCCAATAATGGCTTGCTTGCATTCCAGCCAGAAAGTAAAAGCAAGCCTCTTGCCAATACTTCATTTAAAGGGGCAATGCCCTGATATTCTCTGTAATGACGGCGATTTAACGTTAGCCCCGAACTATCCAGCGAAACTGTTGCATCTGTTTCGCTAATATGTATATTTATAGCGATGTCGGGGTTTTCTTTATCTACCGAAGGACGTTTTCCAAATTCACTTTTAAATCTGTCTGCAATGGCATCTTTACCCTTTTGTGTTATAAAAAGACTATTCTTAAAAGGAGAATTGAATATGGCAACATCTACACGAAAGGTTTTATCGAGCGTGAAATATTGGTGCCAGGGTATGTTGTAAATAAGTTTATACAGTTGATTTTCATCTTTTACTTTACCATATCCAACGGGGTAAAGAATACGCAATGCTGTTGATAATACATAATTGGCTTTGTACAAATCGGCTATGTTACCGCTAAATGATACTGCACGTCGTAGAATAACTGGATTTTTAAAATGGAAATCCTGCATTTCTTTGTACAATACATTTTCAATACCGTCTAATGTTTTTGCTATGAATTTCATCCGTGTTTAACAATGTTCTATATATAAATGTGTATAAAAGCACGCATCCTATTCGTCGTCGGAACTTGTGGTGTTTTTTAAATCGGATGTTACTTTAAATGTCAGTTCATCATTTTTTTGACTGTATCCTATGGTAATAATATCTCCCTCTTTGGGCTGATGCTTAATAATATTTTCGGCAAGCGGGTCTTCTACATATTTTTGTATAGCACGTTTTAAAGGTCGTGCTCCGAATTGAATATCAAATCCCTTTTCGGCAATATATTCCTTTGCTTTGGCTGTAATTTTTATATCATAACCTAATTGTCTTACGCGAGACATTAACCCTTCCAGTTCAATATCGATTATTTTGCTAATATCTTCACGCGTTAGAGAGTTGAACAATACCACATCGTCTATTCGATTAAGAAATTCAGGGGCAAATGTTTTCTTTAATGCATTTTCTATGATGCTTTTGGCATACACGTTAGTCGAATCTTTTTTTGCTTTGGTTTCAAAACCAACACCCTTACCGTACTCATTTAATTGACGCGTGCCAATATTGCTGGTCATAATAACAATGGTATTTCTAAAATCTACTCTACGTCCAAGACTGTCTGTTAAGCGACCTTCGTCCATTACTTGTAAAAGTATATGAAAAACATCGGGATGTGCTTTTTCTATTTCATCTAACAACACAACAGAATATGGACGGCGGCGAACTTTTTCGGTCAATTGTCCACCTTCTTCATAACCTACATAGCCCGGAGGCGCGCCTACCAGACGCGATACGCTGAATTTTTCCATATATTCGCTCATATCGATACGAATAAGGTTTTCACTATTATCAAATAAGTATTCTGCCAATACTTTAGCCAGTTGAGTTTTACCCACACCTGTTGGTCCCAAGAAAATAAAGGTACCAATGGGTTTATTGGGGTCTTTAAGTCCAGCACGATTTCGTTGAATGGCTTTTACAATTTTTTGAATAGCCTCGTTCTGTCCAATAATTTTATTTTTTATATCATCATACATTGTGAGCAACTTATTGCCTTCGCTTTGTGCTATTCGTTGAACGGGAACGCCCGTCATCATGGCAACCACTTCAGCAACATTTTCTTCAGTAACCAACTGCCTGTTTTTGGTCATATCGGCTTCCCATTTTTCTTTTTCCTGCGTAATTTTATTTTGAATAGTACGTTCTTTATCTCGTAATTGTGCAGCAGTTTCAAATTTTTGTTGCTTTACCGACGTCAATTTTTCCAGACGAATTTTTTCAAGTTCATCTTCCAATTGAATTAAGGATGCAGGTACTTTTATATTTTTAATATGTACACGAGAACCTGCTTCGTCTAAAGCATCAATAGCCTTATCGGGCAAATGTCTGTCGGTAATATAACGATAAGTCAGTTTTACGCATGCTTCAATGGCTTCTGGAGAATATATTACGGAATGATGGTCTTCATATCGTCCTTTAATATTATTTAATATGGTGATGGTTTCTTCAATATTGGTTGGGTCAACAATTACTTTCTGAAAACGACGTTCCAAGGCTCCATCTTTTTCGATGTACTGACGATATTCATCAAGAGTTGTTGCACCTATACACTGAATTTCACCACGAGCCAGTGCCGGTTTAAGCATATTGGCTGCGTCCAGCGAACCAGTAGCACCGCCCGCCCCGACAATAGTATGAATTTCATCTATAAATAAGATGATGTTTGGATTTTTAGAAATCTCGCTGAGTATGGCTTTAATACGCTCTTCGAACTGACCACGATATTTGGTGCCGGCTACAATAGCGGCTAAATCGAGTGCAATTATGCGTTTATCGAATAAAATACGCGATACTTTACGTTGAGTAATGCGTGAAGCCAAACCTTCCACAATAGCCGATTTACCAACACCGGGATCACCAATAAGCACAGGATTATTTTTTTTGCGACGGCTCAGTATTTGCGATAATCGCTCTATTTCAACCTCTCTGCCTACTATCGGGTCAAGACGACCTTCTTCCGATGCCTTGGTTAAATCTATACCAAAATTATCTAAAAAAGGAGTATCACTTGTACTTCCTTTGCCAGCGTTACTTTGATTTTTAGAAGAACTTAAAAAAGTTTTATCATCATCATCGTCGTCGTTATCGTCGGCTTGCATGTGAGGTAAATCGCCTTGCAACATACTTTTTACCGTTTCATAACTCAATTCATAAGATAATAATAAATTATAAACATAACTTGTTTCTTCTTTTAATATCGCTAAAAGCATGTGAATACTGTCCACCACTTGGCTTTTTAATGATATAGCTTCCAAATTCATGAGTTTAATGACACGTTCAGCACCTTTGGAAATAGGTAAATTATCTATCTCTGACATGTGCAGCGGTTCGTCTTTTCTTAAGTATAATTCTATCTGTTTTCGAATATCATCTATGTTTATTGAAAACAAACTTAAAATTTGATGTGCTTCTGAGTTACCATCCCGTATAATCCCTAAAAAAAGATGGTCTGTAGTAATAACTTCATTTCCTAACCGTATCGCTTCTTCACGACTGTATGCCAATATATCATTTATTTTTTGCGAAAACTTGGATTTCATAAATGCTTTAAATTTTAAACCTTTCAAAGGTATAGAGAATATTTAAACAAAACAATGCTGAACAATTAATTTTTGCTAACAATATTTTGTTCATTAAAATATGATTTTTTATTTTTCTTTTCTGTAAAGAAAATACTACCTTAGCGTTTTTAAAAATTGAAGTAATTTATAATTAATTTTATTGATATACAGCGAAATGGAAATTTTAGAAGGTGAAAATATTTTAAAAGTAAATATTGAACAACAGATGCAATCATCGTACATTGACTATTCGATGTCGGTTATTGTTGCACGTGCACTTCCAGATGTAAGAGACGGTTTAAAACCTGTACACCGTAGAGTATTATTCGGTATGTACGAATTGGGAAATTTATCCAATAAACCCTATAAAAAATCTGCCAGAATTGTTGGTGAAGTGCTTGGTAAATACCATCCTCATGGTGATTCTTCTGTGTACGAAGCCATGGTTCGTTTGGCACAAGATTGGTCTCTTCGCTATCCGTTAGTAGATGGACAAGGGAATTTTGGTTCTATTGATGGCGATTCGCCTGCTGCCATGCGTTATACCGAAGCAAGACTTAATCGTCTGGCCGAAGAAATGCTTGCCGATATTGAAAAAGAAACTGTTGATTTTAGAAACAATTTTGATGATACATTACAGGAACCAGTCGTTTTGCCAGCAAAAGTTCCTTTTTTACTGATAAATGGAGCATCAGGAATTGCAGTTGGTATGGCTACCAATATGGCACCACACAATCTAAACGAAGTAGTGAATGCTATTGTTGCATATATCGACAATAGAAACATAAATATAGAAGAAATAATTAAATATATTACTGCTCCAGATTTTCCTACGGGCGGAATTATATATGGGTATCAAGGTGTACGCGATGCATTTACTACCGGACGTGGAAGAATTATTGTCCGGGCTAAAACAAGTATCGAGGTAGATGACAACCACGAATCAATTATTGTTCACGAAATACCTTATCAGGTTAACAAATCTGAACTGATAAAAAAGATTGCTGACCTTGTAAATGATAAGAAATTAGAAGGTATTTCAAATATTTCCGATGAATCAGACCGAACAGGTATGCGTATCGTTATCGATATTAAACGCGATGCAAACGCCAACGTAGTGTTAAACAGTTTATACAAATATACTTCGTTGCAAAATTCATTCAACGTAAATAATATATGCTTGGTAAATGGGCGTCCCAAACAATTGAATATACTGGAACTGATTAAATATTTTGTCGAACATCGTCATCAAATCGTTATTCGCCGAACTCAGTTTGAACTTAAGCAGGCAGAGCAGCGTGCACATATTTTACAAGGTTTATTGATTGCGTTAGACCATATTGATGAAGTAATTAAACTTATCCGCAGTTCACAAACCGTAGAAATTGCAAAAGATGGATTAATGCAGAATTTTGGTCTTTCCGAAGAACAAGCAAAAGCTATTCTTGCCATGCGTTTACAAACACTAACTGGTTTGGAACGGGAAAAACTTCAAAAAGAATACAACGAATTGGTAGAACTTATTAAACAGTTGAAAGAAATTTTAGCCGACGAATCACTGCGAATGCAGATTATTAAGGATGAATTAATCACCCTTCGTGAAAAGTTTGGGGATGAACGAAGAACACAAATAGAATACAACTCCGAAGAATTTAACCCTGAAGATTTTTATTCGAACGATGATGTCGTGATTACTATTTCACATTTAGGATACATTAAACGTACTTTGCTGAGTGAGTATAAGGTTCAAAATAGAGGTGGCATAGGCTCAAAGGCTACCGATAATCGTGACGAAGATTATACCGAGTATGTATATGTTGCCAAAATGCACAATACATTATTATTGTTTACCGAACACGGTAGATGTTATTGGTTAAAAGTATATGCTATTCCAGAAGGAAGTAAAACGTCGAGAGGTCGGGCTATTCAAAATATTCTTAATATAGCATCTGACGATAAGGTAAAGGCTTATGTACATGTAGAACAATTAGATAATGATGATTATATAAAAAATCACTTTATTGTTTTATGTACTAAAAAGGGCATTATTAAAAAGACTACGCTGGAAGCATATTCCAAACCTCGTTCCAGTGGTATTATTGCTATTAATATTCGTGAAGGCGATGAATTAATAGAAGCAAAACTGACCAATGGTAATCATGATGTTATAATAGCCAACAGGGGTGGGAGAGCAGTTCGCTTTAAAGAATCCAGAGTAAGACCAATGGGACGAAATGCTACTGGGGTAAAAGGCATTACTCTGGTTGACCCTGTTAACGGTGGTGTAATTGGAATGGTCTGTGTTGAAAACGAAAGTGAAGATATTCTTGTAGTTTCTGAAAATGGTTATGGTAAACGTTCAAAACTTTCAGAATATTCGGTTACCAATAGAGGCGGAAAAGGTGTAAAGACCATGAACATTACCGAAAAAACAGGAAAATTATTTGCTATAAAAGGGGTTGTAGATACCGACCACTTAATGATTATTACCAAATCGGGTACAGCCATAAGGCTTGCTGTTAAAAATCTTCGTTTATTAGGTCGTTCAACTCAAGGAGTTCGACTTATCAATTTGCGTGAAGGCGATGAAATTGCTTCTATAACCTATATAGAAACAAATGGGGATGATGTTAATGAACAAGAAGTACCTGAGGATATTAATGGCAAGGAAATTGATATTAATGATTACGAAAAAGAAAATAATGAAAATCAAGCATAAGTTAAATTAAAGTAAGTATTAGTATGAAAAAGTTAATTGTATTTGTTGTTTTAATGATGTCTGGTACTGGTTATATGATGTCGCAATCATGTAATTCATGTCGCGTAAGTTCTTACAATTATTATAAATATGAAGAACTTGACAAAGCCAAAGAAATGAGTGATTTTTGCATTACCTGCGATAAAAACATGAGAGACCCACGCGTTTGGTATTACAGAGGTCTTATTTATCAGGGTATTCATATCAACAAAAATTTTAAAAGTCTGGACTCAGATGCTGCAGATAAATCCTTTGAGGCATATAAAAAAGCATTGTTGTATAATTTTTTAGACCCTTCATTACAAACACTTGATATTGAAAATAAAGAGGATGACCTTATGAAATTTTTTCAAGCATTGATGAATCAAAAGACAAAATTTACCGACGAATCTATAACGATGGATATTATTCAAAATCAATATCCGACTTTGGCTAATATATTCGTAAATAAAGGCGTAGATGCTTATCAAAACACGAAAGAATATGACAAGGCGTTAAAATATTTCAAAAACTCCTTGTTTGTATCAAGTATGTCAGGAAAAATTGATACACCTGTGGTTTATTATGCTGGCTTATCTGCCAATAAAGCAAAAAAGTATGATGAGGCTAAAGAGTATTTTACATTATGTACAAAATTGGGCTATGGTACCAACAATAAAGAAAAAGCCAATAATTATTTCTTTTTAGCCGATATATATCGTTCCAAAGGGGATACGGCAAAATATATTGAAACATTGAAAAAAGGAATTGAGAAATATCCCAAAGATAATAATGCGCTAGTGGTTGAACTTATTAATTACTATCTATCCATTTCAAAAGTAGATGAAGCCAAAAACTATCTTAATATTGCCATTCAGAACGATTCACTTAATCCAACCTATCAATTTGCCATTGGTACTATTTACGATTCTAAAGATAAGGATTTTGATAAGGCAGCAGAATACTATAAAAAAGCTATTTCTTTCAAAGCCGATTATTTTGATGCCAATTACAATTTGGGTGCTTTATATTTTAATCAGGCCGTAGATATCTATACTAAAGCCAATGATGAAAAAGACGATAAAAAATATAAGGCTTTGAAGGAACAAGGCGATTCAAAAATGAAGTTAGCCTTACCTTATCTTGAAAAAGCATTTCAACTTGAACCAAAAGATTTATCTACCTTAGAATCACTTAAAAATGTTTATTATCGTTTACAGATGATGGATAAATATGAAGACTTCAAGAAAAAAATTGATGAAGTCAAAAAAGGAAAATAACCCCATTTAATTTAACTATGAAAAACTTTTTAATATTAACCGTATTTTTTTTTTCACAACTCTTTGTCTTAGGTCAAAATATTACGGGGAATGACTTGCTCGAAGCACTGAAAAAGGGTGATGCAGTTAATGCTAAAAATATAGCCGATAAAGCAATACTTCAACCATCTGCCAATACGGATGCTTCGCTGTGGTTTTATCGTGCTCAAATTTATTTAACTCTTTTTTCTTCACCTTCATCAGAAATTCAAAAACTTAGTCCAGATGCTTTGGAACAATCGTATAAGGCATATTTAAAAACACTTGAACTGGACAAAGAAAAAAAATTTAACAAAGATACTTATCTGGCTCTATCAAGCATTGCATCACAATTTAATTATGAAGGGGCAGCATTGTTTAATCAAAAACAATACGAAAAGGCATTGACCTTTTTTGAATACGGCATTAATATTAACAAAATGCCTGCTATTAATAAAATAGATACCATATTATATTATAATGCAGCGCTAGCATCAGACAAGGCAGGCGATTTCAAAAAGTCTATTTCATATTATGAACAGTTAAAGCAGTATAAATTTGATGGCTCTAATATTTATTTGGAATTGGGGAAAATGTATATAGAACACGAAATGGGCGATAAGGCTGTTGAAACTTTTAAACAAGGCATCAGTTTATTTCCTGATGAAGCAATAAAATTTTATTCCGAATTGATTAATTATTACCTGAAAATTGAAAATAAAACAGAAGCGTTGAATTATATTAATCAAGCATTAAAACTGGATAATCAAAATGCTGTTTTATATTTTATTAAGGGAAGTTTAGTGGAGCAGGATGGAAAAGAAGCCGAAGCAGAGGAATTATATAAAAAATCCCTTTCTATTCAACCTACCTATCCGGATGCACTTTATAATTTAGGTGCCATGTATTACAATCGTGCTACGGGTTTGATAAAAAAAGCCATGAACAAAACCGAACAAAATCAAGCATTCGAAATTTATAAGACAGCCCAACCGTATCTCGAGACATATAACAATAACTATCCGCATGAAGAACTGGTGCTTAAAATGTTAAAGACAATATATACACTTACAAATCAATCCGATAAATTAAATCAAGTAAATGAATGGCTAAAAGAATTTTAACTATGAGGCGATTATTTTTATTAGCAGTAGTATTTTTAGTTTCGCACAGTTTTTTGAATGCTCAATATTCAAAAGGAACAAACACGGGCGAAAATTTTATTCAGCAAATTCAGGGTAAAATGGATAAAGCCAAGGAACAAGTGGACAAATTGTGCAGTAACCCACAATCATCAACAAGTGCCGAAAATTGGTATCTGAAAAGTTATGTTTATACCCAGTTAGCCAAAAGTCAGGTGTATAAAAAAATAGCACCCAATGCCGAATTTGATGCATTGGAAGCCATTAAGAAATCTAAAGAATTAGATAACGATAAAAAGTTTGAATCCGATAGAATAAATGTTTTGTTTGAATTGAGCACCATATTTTATAATAAAGCAATATTATTATATAATGATGCCGTTGAAAATAAGAAGGAGGCAAACTTTCCCGATGCATTAACTAATTTTGAAAAGTTTCTTGAATCGATTGATGTACTTGGCGGCGACCAAGTAATTGTTACCAATTTGTTGCAATACAATAAAGTGAATCTTAATTCCATTTATTTATATACGGGTTTGTCTGCACAAAAATCGGGACAAATAGATAAAGCCAAAACCTATTATCAAAAACTGGTAATGTTAAATGCACCTACCGAACAAGCACGCGAAGGTGGCAACCCGTTAGCCTATATTTACTACATGGATTTATTGCTTTCGTCTAAGGATACCATTGGAGCACGTGGGGTAGCCGAAAAAGGCTTGGAAGTTTATCCCGAAAATCCCGATGTCGTAATGGCGGCGATTGACCTGTTTTATAAAATGAGAAAAATGAGTGAAATGTCCGATTTACTCGAAAAAGTTGTTCAACAAAATGCCAATCCAAATTTAAAAATGGTATTCGTTCTTGGACAGGCATACAATAATATGTCTAAAGAATACGCACGCAAAGGTTTTCAAAGTACAGCCGAACAATATAAAAATAAAGCCATTGAATATTTTGAAAAAGTATTACAATCAAATCCAACCGATAGTAAAATAATTTTCAATACCCATTATAATTTAGGCGTTATTTATTATAATGCAGGAGTTAATGCCTACAAACAACGCAACGAAACCAATACCACAGAATTTGAATTTTTGTTTAAAAAATCGTTGCCTTATTTAGAAAAAGTGCACGAATTAGACTCAAAAAATAAAAGCGTCATGAACATGCTTTTGAAAGCGTATTCGTCTTTAAACGAAAAAGCAAAAGCCGAAGCCATTGAAAGGGAATTGTATCAATAGTCTTTATTCATTAAAAAATATAATAAGAAATATACTATTTAACATAATATAAATTATAGGACATTTTATATATTAACCCGAATAATTCATAAAACTTAGTTTCATGAATTACATAGGCGACAAAGATAAGGTAATATTTTTATTCTCTTTGCTCTAAAAATATAACTTTATCTAAGTCGGGGTTAACCTGCATTTATTCAATGTTTTAATTTTATTTATGAATAATGCAGGTTAAAAAGAGAACCCCGACGCAATTCGGGGTTCAGCATTTGTGTAAATTATTTAATTTTCCCCTCATACAACCTATGTATGAAAGTTTTATACGGAAATACAAAAATACAACAATTTTATTTAAAATCCAAATAATAAATGAAATATTTTTATTCTATTACCTAAAATCCGCATAAGTTTTACTCAAGGGCATAACTTCCCCCTTGTTGTTCAATCGGTTAATCAGTTTTACTCCAATACCAGGTGATATTTTTTTGTGGTGAAGAGTTTCAATACATAGTCGTCCCTTAAAAAGTGGTTGTTGATTTGTTTATTTGTTGATTTGTGAAGAAACTCAAAATTCATTTCATTCTTTTATTAGCGGTTTGGTATTAAATTTTACATTTGCTATTTGAATTTTTATATCTAAGAGTACGTCTCGTCATTGCTGACGAGACAAATAATTTCATATAAAAACGACATTATATAATACCTATTTAATAGGATAGGTACTTATTAAGGGACGACTATTTACACAATCGCAATAATTCATTAATTTTACGCAAAAAAATGAAACATACTTTTGACGAAATTAAGGAAGATACCATTTTAGAAGTAGCCAAAAAAATGGTAATGGCTGCTCGAACAGCACCAAAAGCACGAGGCGTTGACAATGTTCATACATTAATTTTAACCGGTGATGATATAAAAATATTATCAACACAAATGATGTTGATTTCAAAACGTGATTCCGTTGATTTTTTTGAACGGGATGCAAAAAATCTTTTAGTATCGTCGGCTGTTGTTTTATTGGGTTCACCTTACAAATCGCTTGGTCTTAAAAATTGCCAGTGGTGTGGTTTTAAAACATGTGTAGAAAAAGACAAACACCCCAACAATCCCTGTGTTTATAATGTACACGATTTGGGTATTGCTGTTGGCTCTGCTGCATCCATAGCCGCCGATAACAGAATTGACAATCGCGTTATGTTTTCCGTTGGAAAAGCCGCATTAGAATTACCATTGTTCTCGTCAAATATCAAAATAGCATTTGGTATTCCGTTAACAGCATCAGGAAAAAATCCTTTCTTTGACCGAAAAACTATTTAACATAATATCAGCATGAAATTTTTATTTATAGATACCACTCATCCATTGCTCAAAGAAAAATTTAAAAAAGTGGGTATTCAATGCGATTACTTTCCAGATTTGAACTATGATAAGGTTTTTAACATCATCCATCAATACGATGGTATTATTATTCGCAGTAAAATAACATTGGATGCTAAAATATTGAAAAAAGCAACTCATTTGAAATGTATTGGTCGTGTGGGTTCTGGTATGGAAAATATTGATATCAACACAGCATCTGAACTTGGCATAGTTTGTTTTAATTCACCCGAAGGTAATCGCGATGCCGTAGCCGAACACGCATTGGGTATGATGTTAACGTTGTTTAATAATTTGTTGCGAGCCAACATGGAGGTGAAACAGGGAATCTGGAAACGTGAAGAAAACAGAGGCATTGAAATAAAAGGGAAAAATATTGGTATTATTGGTTATGGAAACACAGGCAGTGCCTTTGCTCAAAAACTATCAGGTTTAGAAGCCAATGTTATGGCTTACGATAAATATAAATCTCATTTTTCATCGTCCATAGTAAAAGAAGTAACCTTGCAGGAAATACAGAAATATTGTGATATTATCAGTTTTCACGTTCCCTTAACTCAAGAAACACATTATTTATTTAATAGTACTTTTATTGCTCAATGTGCCAATCCGTTTTATCTTATTAATACTTCCCGCGGACCTATAGTTAATACGCACGACTTAATTCAAGCATTAAAATCAAAAAAAGTAAAGGGCGCCATGCTTGATGTAATTGAATACGAAGAAACTTCGTTTGAAAAAGTATCATCGTTTCCACCGGAATTTCATGAACTTGCATCATTTGAAAATGTACTGTTGAGTCCACATATTGCAGGATGGACATACGAATCAAAAATAAAACTGGCGGAAATATTAGCCGATAAGATTTTAAAATACTTAAATTTGGCTTAATGCAGCAAGAAAATTTAATTATACATGGTTTATGGATTGGTCAGGAATTGAGTTCTTTGGAATGGTTGACATTAAAGTCGTTTACTGTTAACGGACATTTTTTTTATTTATGGGTATATGAAAACATACGTACTCCCCTACCCCAAAATGTATTTTTAAAAGATGCCAGCAAAATTATTCCAAAAGAAAAAATATTTAATTATAGACATTCCAATCAATATGGACATGGAAAAGGAAGTTATGCTGGCTTTTCTGATGTGTTTCGTTATGCATTGCTATATAAGTATGGTGGATGGTGGGTTGATATGGATGTAACCTGTATAAAGCCCTTTGATTTTAATGAACCGTATGTTTTTCGTTCACATCATATATTTAATGTAGTTGGAAACATTATGAAATGTCCGCCACAAAGTGAATTGATGAAACGGTGTTATGATGAATCCATAAAAATTATTAATGCTGAAAATACCGACTGGAACAAACCTATAGAAATTTTAAATCATCATATTAATGAATTATCGCTTAATAAATACATCAAAACCATTTCAAATAATGACCAGTGGCGAATAATAAAAAAATACATACGAAACAACAAAAATGCGATTGAAAATTTTTATGCCATTCATTGGGTCAATGAAGAATGGCGACATCATCGAATTTCAAAAAACACGGTTTTAAAAAACAGTTTGCTCCAACAACTTTATCTTCGCTACGAAATACCTTATAAAACGGCAACTTTTTTTAAGGCAACCTGTTTAACATTTAAAACCACTACCCTGTTTCATGCTATGTTATTATTGAAGAATCCAAAACATTTTTTTGATGCTTTACATCTATTCTTCAAAAAAAAATAAAAACAGGTACAACCAATCAAATATTTTATTACTTTTAAGGCAACGAAATTAAACTTTTATTATATGGGAAAATTAAGTCATTTAGAACCCAAAAATGTTTGGGAAAACTTTGAAAAACTGTGCAATATTCCTCGTCCATCCAAAAAAGAAGGTCAGGTAATTGCTTTTATGAAAAAATTTGGTGAAGAATTGGGATTGAAAACCATTGTTGACGAAGTTGGTAATGTAATCATTAAAAAACCTGCTACTCCGGGTTACGAAAATCGCAAAGGTATTGTTTTGCAAAGTCATTTGGACATGGTACCTCAAAAAAACAGCGATAAAGTCCATGATTTTGAAAAAGACCCCATAGAACCGGTTATTCATGGAGAAAAAGTAAAAGCCAATGGAACGACTCTTGGTGCCGATAACGGCATTGGTGCAGCGGCGGCTATGGCGGTATTGCAATCAAAAGAATTACAACATGGACCGGTAGAAGCACTTTTTACGATTGATGAAGAAACAGGAATGACGGGTGCTTTTGGATTAAAACCTGGATTATTAGACGGAGATATTTTGTTGAACCTTGATTCGGAAGATGAAGGTGAAATATATGTAGGCTGTGCAGGTGGTATTGATGCTAACATTACTTATGAATATAAGGAAGAAAATTCTCCTGCCAATCATGTTGCCTATAAACTTTCATTGACAGGGTTAAAAGGTGGGCATTCTGGTCTGGAAATTATTTTAGGAAGAGGTAATTCCAACAAGTTAATGAACCGCTTTCTTAAACATGCTACCAAAAAATATCATGTACGTATTTCGCACATAGATGGAGGCAGTTTGAGAAATGCCATACCTCGTGAATCATTTGTTACGCTTGTGGTCCCTCAAGAACTTGAGAACGATTTTTTTAAGGCAGTCAAGGAGTTTGAAAGCATCTATAAAAATGAATATGCCAATACCGAACCCGACTTGAAATTTATTGCTGAATCAACTGCAATGCCATCCAAAGTAATAGATAAATCGACGCAGGATAACTTGATAAACGGCATTTATGCTTGTCCCAATGGTGTGATTCGCATGAGCGATTCCATTCCCGGATTGGTTGAAACATCCAATAATATTGCCAGTATAAAAATGGAAAAGGGGAAAATCATGGTTTCGTGCTTGTTACGCAGTTCGGTAGATTCAGCCAAAAAAGACCTCTCCGAAGCCATTCACAGTGCCTTTATCATGAGCGGTGCCAAAGTTGAATTTAAAGGTGGCTATCCTGGATGGAAACCCAATATGAATTCGGCGATTTTAAAAGAAGCCAGCGAAATTTATCATAAAAAATTTGGCAAAGTACCCGAAATAAAAGCCATCCATGCTGGTCTGGAATGCGGACTGTTGGCAGGTGCTTATCCTAAACTCGACATGATTTCCTTTGGACCTACTATTAAATATCCTCATTCGCCCGATGAAGAAGTTAATATTCCCAGTGTTCAGAAATTCTGGGATTTCTTAGTGGAAGTATTGAAAAACGCACCTAAGAAATAAAATATAGATTATAATATATAGCGGATTCATTATTGTGAATCCGCTTTTTTTATGATTAATGGAAAACATAAACCATATGAAAATTATAAAATTATTGTTGACCATTTCCCTGCTTTTCAGCATTATTACCTGTTCGTTTGGATGGGGAAAAGAAGGGCATCATATTGTTGCCGAAATAGCAAAATCACAGGTTAGTAAAAGTGTTCAGGATTCGGTCGATAAATATCTCGGGGATATGTCGTGGGAATCCGCTTCCACATGGATGGACGATATACGAGGACTAAAACAATACAATTATACACGCATGTGGCATTACCTCAATATGGAAAAAGGCGTGCAATACAACGATACAATTGCCAACGGGAACAATGTGGTAAAACAATTGCAGGTTGCCATTGACAATTTAAAAAACAGGACAAAATTGTCTAAAAAAGATATTACTTTTAACCTGAAAGTTTTGTTTCACCTGATGGGCGACTTTCACCAGCCATTGCATGTAGCATACGGAGTTGATAGAGGCGGCAATGAAATTAAAATTACATTTGGTGACAAAAAAAGAAACTTACACCATATTTGGGATTCAGATATTATTGCTTATAAAAATATTTCGCTTCAGGTAGTACAGGATATTCTGAAGAAAATTCCGGCAAATAAGTTGAAAATTATTACTGATGCAAGCATAATTGAATGTCTGAATCAAACCCGCAAATTGCTGGATGCCGTTTACAGTTATACAAATCCCATCAACGATTATTATACAGATAAATGTGCTACCATTATTGAATACCAACTTCTATATGCAGGTGTAAGATTAGGAAAAGAACTGAACGATATTTTCGGATAACAATCACTGAAGTGTTTATTTTTTCACTCATTAAAAATTTTCATATATAAAATATATCCCTAATTTAATACCGACTTAACAGGTTCATTAAAACACGCAAACAAAACACATTTCATTCTTTTATAAGCGGTTTGGTATCAGTTGTTCTATATTTATTGACGCAACGCTCTTTTTCTATTCGTATTTTTCTATTAATTTCGTGCACATGATTAAAGGGATTTTTTATCAGTCGTCTATTACAGTTAAAGTGCTGTTCAGCCTTTTTCTGATTTTTTTTTCTTTTCTGCTGCTTTATGTAGCAGGAATAATTATAGTGCAGGTTGGGTACGACGTTGATATTATTCACCATCCAGAACTATTGCAAGATTATTCGGATGCCAATACTATAAAGGTGTTAAAGTTTTTTCAACTTATGCAATCTATTGGCATTTTTGTATTACCACCCTTTTTAATAGCGTTCTTTTTTTATTATTCCATAACCGAATTTTTAAAATTTCATCGTATCAATCATGTCTATTTAGTGATACTAACTATTATTGCTACATTTTCGTTTATCCCTTTTACCGAATTATTATCATACATCAATAGTTTTTTAACGTTGCCATCGTTTATGAGTGGCATTGAATCATGGATGAAGAATTCGGAACAAAGTGCCAACGAACTTACTATTTATTTTTTAAAAGCCGATTCTATACCTCAACTTTTATATAACATTTTGCTTATTGCCGTAGTTCCATCTATTGGTGAAGAACTCTTATTCAGAGGTGTTATTCAACGCCTTTTTATTGAATGGACAAAAAAAACTCATTTGGGTATATGGTTAGCGGCTATTTTATTCAGCACTATCCATTTTCAATTTTATGGTTTCTTGCCACGTTTGTTTTTAGGATTAATGTTTGGCTACTTGCTCGAAATGACAGGTACTATCTGGATACCGATTATTGGGCATTTTATCAATAACTTGACAGGTGTTATAATTGGTTATATGGAACCAAGTCAAAATATGGTAAACCATATAACACCAACTTTTACTTTTGCTTCGTTTGTTTATGGAATAATTGGATTGATTATCGGAACACTCTGTATATGGTTAATTGCCCGAAAAACTAATCGCATATTGTAATTGTTCCTGCGTTATAATTTCTTCCGAAACTTCTTGTTCTTCTTTATTTGACTCCTGCATTCTATTTTCCTGTATGGCTTCAAAAACTTCCTCCTCAGAGAAATTATCTTCTACTTGGGTATTCCCTTTACGCTCATAAGGACGCCAAATATAAATTACACCGTATTCTGATGTTTTTTCACGTTTATCTTCATCCGACAAATCGGAAAAGTGTTCTTCTATTTCATTCCACAGTTGAAGAATAAGCGCATCTATACCAGCACGTAATTCAGCAATTTTATCAGTAGCGTATTTAGTTGATTTTTGAAGTACTTTTTGATAGTGCAACGCTTCAATATATTGCTCATAACGAACTTTTACAACTGCTGCTGTGGGATTAGTAATCATGTTACCACCCATTTTTTCAATGCGTTCATGTTCACCTTTTATAACACGCTCACCCCAATAAATAATATCTTTCTCGGTCAGTAAATTGGGTGTTCGGGAATCGTTTTCACGCAAACCAAAAAACTTGCGTGCAGCCGAAGGTATTTCATTTCGCAAAATGGCAAAATTTAAAACCTGATAAAAATGTGATATATATAATTTTGCTTTTTTAGTATAGGTATTTAACTCTTTACTTTTTGCTGCTTGTACTGTAATGGCTTGTTTTTGCTGATGAAGCATTTGTTCAAAGGCAGGTGTTAAAGTATTCAGTTGCGAAAATAAATGATTCGAAAAAGCAATTTCATTAGGTTGCGATTCTTCTGCTTTTTCTATCGCTTTTTTCAATGCTCTTAATCGAGCATTATCTGTATTTGGTAATCTTCTATATGGCATCAAACTTTGTTTGAACACACAAAATTATACCAATAGAAAAATAAAAAATATCATTTTTTTAATAAATATAAACAAAGTGATGTTAATATCCATACTAACCTGCATTATTCATCTCGTCATACTCTAATAAACGTTTTTTACGAGCGTGGATACCTTACACACGCTGGTGATGGTAAATTCCTGAGTCCGCTGGGAATCTTCATTATAATTTTTGACAGAGAAAATTCATGAATGGTCTCTACGTTGTTTATTTTTGTTTATTCTCATTTCATTATTATCAATCATTTATGCTTTTCAATCTGCATTTATTCAATGTTTTAAAATTTATTTGTAAATAATGCAGGTAAAATTCTTCAAAAAACAATACCTTTGCATGGATATTATCACTATGAAAAAGTTTTTTATATTTTTTCTATTAATGCTCTCTTTGAGTGCAACATCTCAAAATAAAGATACGTTGATATTGATTTATAAATTTTATAATAATGCACCCATTAAAAACATCACTTATCGTAAGCAATTTAAGGCTGACCTGTCTTCCCTACCCTTGCCTAATGACACGTCGCTATATAAATTAATTTCCCATAATCCCCCTGTATGTCAGGGAAACACGGGCACTTGCTGGTGCTTTGCTGCTACATCCTTTTTTGAAAGCGAAATATACAGACTATCGGGTAAAAAAATAAAACTATCTGAAATGTACTTTGTGTATTGGGAATATGTTGAACGTGCTATTGATTTTGTTCATACACACGGCAAAACCTATATCAATGAAGGTTCTGAAGCATCGGCACTTATTCGCTTATTTCAGAAATACGGTGCTGTACCGCTTTCATCTTATGAAGGTAAACCTAATTTCCGCACTTTTCACAGTCATCGTGCATTAATCAATGAATTGCAACAATTTTTGAATGAGGTCAAAAAAAGGGCTATTTGGGATGAAGCATATATCGTTGGTACTGTCAAATCATTACTAAATGCTGAAATGGGTGTACCACCCGAAAAATTCATCTATGAGGGAAAAGAATATTCACCCCTATCGTTTTTTAACGATTATCTAAAAATAAAGCCTGTAGGGTATTTCCGTTTTATGTCCACCGAATATTTTCCATTTAACGAAAAATATGAACTTATTGAAGACGATAATTGGTGGCACGACCGTGAATTTTATAATGTTTCACCCGATACGTTTATAATGCTTATCCATAAGTCGCTTGAAAAAAAATTCAGTGTTTGCTTGTGTGGTGATGTCAGCGAAGCCGGTTATGACCATAACGAACAAAAAGTAGCGGTTGTTCCCTTATTCGATATTCCCAACAGTAAAATAAACAAAGATTCAAGGGAACTGCGGTTACAAAATAATACGACTACCGATGACCATTGTATTCATATAGTAGGTTATTATGAAAATAAAGGTAAATACTGGTATTTGATAAAAGACAGCAATGGAAACACCTTTGATGGTAAATTTCCGGGTTACCGTTTTTATGATGAAGATTATATCAAACTTAAAATGATGAACATTCTTATTGCCGGCGATGCGGCACGATGGTACTTAGACAGAATCATTAAATGAACGCAAAAGAGTTAATAAAGAAATTATTACCGGGCTTGCTGCCTCTCATTATTTTCATCATTGCCGATGAATTGTTCGAAACACGCATCAGTCTTTTAATTGCTATTGGTGTTGGCGTTTTTCAAGCCGTATGGATATTTATTAAGGAAAAACGTTTTGATTATTTTGTACTGCTCGATACGGGTTTGATTGTACTATTGGGTGCTATTTCGCTCATCTCTGCCAACGATTTATTTTTTAAATTAAAACCCGGCATTGTAGAAATAATCATGTGCATTATGCTGGTATTTATGGCATTTGCACCATCTTCTTTTTTATCAACGATGATGGGACGCTATGGCATGCAGGTTGAATTGAACGAAGAAAGTGTTCGTCAACTACGCCGTAATCTGCGTATATTAAGCATTATTTTTATTCTTCATACCATACTGGTATTTTATTCTGCTTTTTACATGTCCAAAGAAGCATGGGGATTTATCAGCGGTGTATTGTTTTACCTTATTTTTGCTGCCTATATGCTGGTGGAATTAGTAAAAGTATGGATTAACAAGCGACGCTTTAAAAAGGAAGAATGGTTGCCTGTTGTGGATAAAGAAGGAAAAATACTTGGAAAAACACCACGCAGCATGGCTCATAAGGATAAAAGTATTATGCATCCCGTTATTCATTTGCATATATTTAATAAGGAACGTCAACTTTATTTGCAAAAACGTGACCGTAATAAACTGGTACAGCCTGGCAAATGGGACACAGCCGTAGGTGGTCATGTAGCATGGGGCGAAACCATTGAAACAACATTGAAACGTGAAACGGAAGAAGAACTTGGTATTGTTCCCGAAAAAATAGCCTTTATAAAAAGTTATGTTTGGACATCGGACATGGAAACCGAATTGGTTTATGTTTTCATTTCGCAATGGGATAAGGATATTTACACCAATCGTCAGGAAATAGAAGAAGGTAGATTTTGGTCTAAACAGGAAATTGATAAGCAATTGAACGACGACATTTTTACACCCAGTTTTATTCATGAATTGCCATTGATTATTTCTTTTTTTAATAAGAAAAATAAAATTTTTTAATAATGATGGTCATTGCAGACAGCGGTTCTACTAAAACAACATGGGCATTGATTGATTCCCAAAATAATATTATCACTAAAAAAGAAAGTATTGGGTTAAATCCTTTTTTTGTTGATGTTTGTTTTATAAAAAAAACATCTTCTAAAATTATAGAAACTGCCGATAAAAAAAAGATTTCAGCGGTATATTTTTACGGAGCAGGCTGTGCCAACGACGAAAAGTGCAATCTTGTAAAAAAGGGGTTGACTGCCACATTACCCAATACAAAAATTTTTATTTACAGCGATTTGCTTGCCGCTGCCAGAGCATTATTTCAAAAGCAAAAAGGATGGGTTTGCATATTGGGAACAGGTTCCAATGCTGCCTATTACAACGGAAGAATATTAATAAAACATACTCCTTCGTTAGGTTATATTTTAGGAGATGAAGGAAGTGGTACGTATTTGGGAAAATTATTGCTTCAGCATATTTTATATCATAAATTAGATAAAACATTGACTAATGCTTTCCATAAAAAATATAATTTGGATTTACAAAACATTCTACTTCATACTTATTCAAAACCAAACCCCAACAAGTATTTAGCCAGTTTTACACATTTTTTAAAAGAATATGAAAACCATAGTTCTATTCAGCAATTAATCTATAACGGGTTTAGTGATTTTATAAAAAATCATATTCAGCCTTATATGAAAAATGATATAGAAACTATTGGATTTATTGGTTCTGTGGCTTTTTCGTTTAAGGAAATTCTTATTCAGGCATGTCTGGACCATAACTTAACCGTACTGGATATTCAAAAAAGTCCAATGGATGGATTAATTAAATACCATATTCAAAACAATAGAAAGTAAAATATTAACTTCATTTCCGCATTCCCACAACTTGTCTCATCGTCTCGTCAGAATGACGGGATGACAAGATTTTCACAACCTGTCCCTAACTCGCTTCGGAATTTTCTAATTTTCACATTAACAAAACTATTCTTCATAAATAATTTTGGAATATTGGTCTAACGAGCCAATAATTCTAAATTCAGTGCGTCTATTTTTCTGGCGTCCTGCTGGGTTATCGCTACCATCGGGATTGGAATTAGGAGCAATAGTCTTAGACTTACCATATCCTTTGGCAACCAGTCGTTCTTTATCTATGCCCTTATCGATAAGATAATTCACAACACTTTCGGCTCTTTTTTGAGATAATTTTATATTGTATTCTTCACTGCTTACGCTATCGGTATGTGAAGATATTTCAACCACAATACGCGGATTCTCCATCATAATTTTATAGACCGTATTATCAAGAATTATTTTGGATGAATCGGTCAAATTCCATTTACTAAATTCATAATAAATATTTTTAATAACAATGGGTTCAAGCGGAATGATGTTAAGGTACATGGCATCGGCATGCAGCGTATCCGAATGAGTAATATTGGCAGTAGAAATGGAAAGTTCCTTGTTAAAAAGTCCATAATTGTCCACTACAATTTTGTAATTTTTCTTGGGTTCCAGATTAAAAAAATATTCACCATTATTATTGGTAACGGTATTTTTAATAAAGATACGTTCATTATTTTCTTGAACCAGATACAAATCTACTCGCTGATTTGGTAACAAGTTTACATTTTCCGATATAGAATCAATATCCGTAATATAATTGTTTACATCCAACTGCTGTTCCAATTGCATGTATATAGTGCTATCCTTAATGGCATAAATTTTTCCGTCAACAGCAACATTAATAAAATTTGCCCAGCGATATTCAAAAATATCATCACAGCATGTTTCATTTATCAGCGCCACCGTTCCCTTGCGATTGGAAACAAAAAAACCTCCATCCCTGCCTTTGCCAACCACAAAATACAAATCATCTACACAGGAATTTATAGGAAAGCCCATATTTTCGGGTGTGCTGAACTGCGTAAGTTCACCTTGCGATTTAAAAACATCCATACCTCCAATAGAGGGCCAGCCATTGGAACTGAAATAGAGCGTATGCGTTTCTATATCATAATATGGAGTCATTTCGTCCTGAATGGTGTTTATCTTGCTACCAGCATTTTTGGGCGTTTTAAATTCATTTTTCTTGGCATTGTAAATAGAATACCATATATCTAAACCGCCCTTACCTCCTTCTCTGTCGCTAACAAAATACAAAACTTCGCTATGTGTTTTAGAATCTACTCCCACGGTTGGTTCTGTGGAAGTATATTTGCTATTATTTATTTCATTTCCCAATTTTATAGGGTCAGACCATTGGTCGTTTACTTTTTCGGTCATATAAATAGAACACACCATTTTATTTTTCCAATTGGGATAGCATTTATTAAAGAACAATCTATTGCCTTCAGGTGATAATGCCGGGTTACAGACATTTACACCCTTTTCGTTCAAAGGCAGTTTTACCAATCCGTTGGAAACCCATTTTTGTCCATTCTTTTTAGCATTATAAATTTGTCGTACGGGCATTTTTACCGTATCATTATTGGTATCAATATAAAAAAGTTTGTCTGCTTTTAGCGAAGCATATAAAACTTCATTTCCTGAAACAGGAAACGGCGACATTTCAACGTGAGCCTTGTTGATACTTGTATCAAGATGTAAAATAAAAACATCAGCGGGTTTTTCTTTTAATTTATCTGCCAAATCACATCCGTCTATTTCATTTTTAACCAATTTCTTATACTCATCCGCATATTTGGTGCCCTTAACAACTTTGGTAAACATCTGAAAATCTTCTTTGGCACCTTTATAATCGCCTGTCATTTTTTTCATCAATCCACGAAAATACAATGCATCGGGATATGTTTCTTTGTCTATTTCGTAGGCTTTAGAATAATATTCTCTGGCAGCAGGATAATTCCGCGATTGCCTGTATAAATGTCCCAATTTGAAAGCAATATCGCTATTATCCGGTTTACGTTTAAACAATTCTTCATAATAATCGATGGCAGAATAAATGTCGCCCATGCGTTCTGAGTTTTTAGCAAAACTTTTTATTTGCCATGGATTAAGATATTTCATGGTTTCGGAAGGTTGTGAAAACAACTGCCATGAAACACTTGTCAGAATTAATATAACTATTACAAACGGTCGCATGGCAACGTAATTTTTTTAGGGATAGTACTTTTGGAAATATAAATGAGTGAAAATTCAAATGCACCACGATTATTGGTTGCCTTAGACAAATCACTCATATTAATATCATAACTGAATCCCAATTGTAACTGTTTAATCTGAACACCTGCTATAAATATGCTTGCGTCAAAGGAAGTAGAGAAATCGTTGCGAGCAAACACCCCTGCAAAAATTCGTTTGAAAAAGGGTGATGATTTCTTTAGATAATATCCGCATTCTAAACCCTGTATCATATCGGTTGCTTTGTGTTGACGCATTTGATAAACTTCGGGTTTTATGTAAAACGATTGGATGGGAATATTAATTCCTGCATTTATAGAGGAACGAACAGGAAGTTTGTTGTTATTGTCTAAAAAAGTTTCTTTGGGTGAAAGCAAATGAAAAAAGGAAACTCCTATTTCGGGATGAAAATAGCGAAATGCCTTGTCCCAGCCTACTCCAACATTTATATCGGGATAGTTAATATTGGTCTGCATATTGGTTTCAGTACTAGGTAATTGGCTGTTAAAGTGACCCGTTGTCATATCAAACTGCGAAGGAAAGGTTAATTCACTGAGTGAATAATTTTTAAATACCATGCCACCCTGTAGCCCCATGTGCCAATTATGTTGATGAATGGTTTTATGATATGCCAATGCAAGAAAAATTTTATTAACTGTTAATCCGGCAGGTCCAGACTTATCATTCACCACCGAAAAAGCATAACTGAATTGCTCAGAATGAATGTACAGTTGATGGTCAAACGAAACGCCTATGGTTCGATAAGGAATAGACAGGGCTTTCCATTGATTACGATAATTGTTTACAAAACGCCAGTCGCCATCATAATTTCCTGCATTGGATGGATTTAAGTTCATGGGAGAATAAAAATATTGTGTAAAATGAATATCCTGTGCTTTTAATGAAAATACCATACATGTACCTATGGCTGTTATTATGATTACTCTATATATTATTATGGTTTTTAACCTTTTCATAAGGAGCAAATTTAGATATTAATTTTGAATTAGGAAAAAATAATTTTGTTCCTCTCGTTAGATTTTTTTAATTTACAGGGATTATATACATTTGTTTTTTTTAAATATATGAAGTTTTCTGAAATAGTAGGACAGGAGTATATCAAGAAACGCCTGATGTACATTGCGCACCACGAAAAAATTCCTCATGCGTTGTTGTTTGCAGGTCCCGAAGGTGTTGGCAAATTGGCAACGGCACTATCTTTTGCACAATATATCAACTGCCAGCAACCAAATGCCGACGATGTATGCAACACGTGTTCCTCCTGTCATAAGTTTAATAAACTTATTCATCCCGATTTGCATTTTGTATATCCTGTCTATAAAGGCAGTCGCACTTCTGTTACCTGTGATGATTTTATTCATGAATGGCGGGAATTGCTATTAGAATCACCTTATTTTAAATCATCTAAATGGTATAATATCGTAGCGGAAGAAAAGGGACAACCTATTATTTATGCCGAAGAAGCACTGGAAATTATTCAAAAACTCAGTATTAAGAATTTTGAAGCCACCTATAAAGTTATTATACTGTATCAACCGGAACGACTACATGTTGCTACTGCCAACAAACTGTTAAAGGTTATAGAAGAGCCACCACCCTATACAGTTTTTATTTTAGTTTCCTCCAATCTGGAACAGTTGCTTCCTACCATTGTTTCGCGCTGTCAATTGATAAATTTCCATTTGGTAGATGATGTCAGCATCCAGCATTATCTTATGACGCATTTCCCCCAGTATAAGGAGCATGAGATTCAGCAAGCCGTTTTGTTGGCAGGTGGCAGTGTACCGGATGCGGTTGAATTGCTTGAGATGCAAGGCTCAACACACGAATATTTTTCATTGTATCAGCAAATCACCCGTCTTGCTTTTGAAATATCACATCGCAAGCCAAAAAAGGATGAACTGTTAAAATGGGCTCAAACCATTGCCGGTTTTTCTAAAGAGATGCAAAAAGATTTTTTATTTTTTTGCTTGCGTGTTACACGCGATAATTTCCTTCAGGGTGAATCTTTAAAATCTCTTATTTATCAGACAAAAGAAGAAGAAGAATTTTCAAAAAACTTTGCCAGATTTATGCCGTATGAAACCGCTACTGCGTTAAACAAACATATTAGCGATGCAATTCATCATTTGGAACGAAATGGCAATGCCAAAATTATTTTTACCGATTTAGCACTGCTTTTTACCAATTATTTTTAATATATTCGTTTTTTTAAAAGCAAACAATATGCACATTACTTTATTTGAATGATTAATCAAACCTTATTTTTAGAACTTTTTGGATATGCACTATTTGATAAAAAATGGCAGAATAATTACTAAAGAAAACGATTTTTTTGGTGACATTCTTATAGCAAATGGAAAAATTGCTGCCATTGACAAGATAATCCATTTGGACGATTCAGCAATTGAAATTATTAATGCACAACAAAAGTACGTAATACCGGGCGGTGTGGATGCACATGTCCATTTGCATTTGCCCACTCCAGCAGGTTTTTCGAGTGATGATTTTTATACAGGAAGTATAGCCGCTCTGTATGGGGGCACCACATCGTTTATCGATTTTGTTACACCCAATAAAAATGAATCGTTAATAGCAGCCCTGAAAAAAAGAATAAAAGAAGCCGAAAATGCTGTTTGCGATTACTCCTTTCATGTGGGTGTAACATCATGGAGCGAACATACAAAGTCAGAAATGGAACAATGCGTAAAAGAATACGGCATTACATCATTCAAAACCTATATGGCATACACGGGAACCATAGGGATTGACGAATATGAACTGGAAAAAATAATGAAGATAGCGGCTAAACTGAAAGTCTTTGTTACCGTTCATTGTGAGTTAGGAAATGAAATTTTGAAACGACAACAGGCGTTTATTCAACATAACAAGACAAGCCCCTTATATCATGCCCTTTCCAGAACAGAAGAAGTTGAATTTGAATCGGTAAGACAGGTAATAGCACTGGCTAAAAAAACAGGTTGTAATACGTACATTGTACATACATCTACCGCTGAATCATTAGAAATAATAGAAAAAGCCCAAAAAGATGGTTATACTGTTTTTTCTGAAACATGTCCACAGTATTTATTGTTGGATGTAAATAATTATGAAAAGCCTGTTCCCGAATCGCTGAAATATGTAATTAGTCCACCACTTCGAAAAGAAAAGGACCGAGCACGGTTATGGCAGGGTTTGAAAGAGGATATTATATCGGTAGTAGCCACCGACCACTGCCCTTTTAATACAAATGCACAAAAAGACGTGGGTATAAACGATTTTACCAAAATTCCCAATGGTGCTGGCGGTATAGAAGAACGTATGTCATTGCTTTATACGTATGGCGTACTTTCTGGAAAAATTTCATTACAGCAATGGGTGGCTCTCTCTTCAACCAATCCTGCCCATATTTTTGGATTGTCTCCACAAAAAGGTGAAATTGCGGTGGGTGCAGATGCCGATGTGGTTATTTGGAATCCATTATCAGAAAATATTATTTCAAAAAACACACACCATCAGCATTGTGACAGCAATATTTATGAAAACTTCAAAATAAAGGGTAAGGCTGAATATGTCTTTTTAAGAGGCATTCCCATTATTACAAAAAATAACCTCATAGAATCATCTATTGAAAACGGGAATTTTTTGATGAGAAAAATGAAGTGATTTCTATTTTTGTATTGTCTTTCTGGAGCGGACAATAAAATATATCCCTGCTAGAATAAATGGAATACTTAGCCACTGTCCCATATTTAAAATCATCGTGTGTTCAAAATCAACCTGAACATCTTTTAAAAATTCAACACAAAAGCGGAACCCAAAGCAGACCAATAAAAAATATCCAAAAAGTAAATAGGGCTTTTTAGCGACATCCCGTTTATAATAAAGCCAAAGCAAGAAAATAAACAGTGCCAGATAGGTTAACGATTCATATATTTGCGATGGATGACGCGGCAAGTTGTCCACCGAATCAAATACAAATGCCCAAGGAACAGTAGTAACACTACCGTATATTTCTGAATTCATCAAATTTCCCAGTCGAATAAAAAAGCCTGACAACGCTACAACAATAACCATTCGGTCCACTGTCCATGAAAAAGGTTTCTTTTCTTTTTTGCTGAACAACCACAAGGCAAGCAAAATGCCAATAGCAGCACCATGGCTTGCCAATCCACCTTGACGAATGTTCAGTATTTCCCATGGATTTGCTAAATAATAATCGGGCTCATAAAACAAACAATGCCCCAAACGTGCACCCACCACTGTACCCACAAGCATATAAAGACTTAATCGGTCAAGCACTTTTAAAGGAATCTTTTCCCGTTGAAATATTTTTTGCAAAATAAGATAACCAAATAAAAAAGCACAAGCAAACAATAACCCATACCAGCGAATGCCAAAGCCTCCTATATTAAAAATCTCTGGGTTCGGATGCCAGTGAATATACAAAATATTAATCATACTTACTATTTTTTCCTATATCTATATTATTTATCGGTTACATCCGTGTCATCCGTATTCTATTGTTTTTTAAAAGAAAAAAGGTTTTATTCTACAAATTGAAGGGCATAATAGTTTGCTGTTAGTTTTTCACCGGTGGCATTTTCTATCATATCGTTCCAATATAAGGTTCTGCCCGGTTTAAATACTTTTTCAATCAAATATTGTCCTATTTCACGATTTCCTACATAATTTGGATTTTTAATATCGTCCGATTTTAAAATATTTTTTACCATGTAATAATTTATTTGCGAAGCGAGCATCTCTCCCAGCATATAATTGTGATAATAACAAGGCGATGTAGCGACATGAATTTTAGTAGCCCAGTCGGGCATGTTGCGTCCTGTAGGGCATTTAATCATTTGATATTTTTCAACCAATGTCCACCACAGTTTATTCAAATCCTGGTCGGGGTTTGAATACAACCCTTTTTCAAAATTATACATTACCTGAACCCAACGACTAAATACCAATTGTTGAAGACGCAACATTTTGTATCCTTCGGTTTTTACTTTTTCTACTTCTTTATCATCAATGACATTCATGGCTTTCATCCAACTGCTATTGCTGGCATTACGTTCCATCATCATGGCAATGGCTTCGGTAGTAAATGTATGAGCAGGTTCACGCAGTATATACGGAACGCTTGTAGGAATATATTTATCATATACACTGTGTCCAAATTCGTGTAGCATAGTCCCCATCCAATTAAAATTCGGTTTAATATTGCACAGAACACGTACATCGCCTTCGTTATCTATATCGGTACAGTATGCATGTTGATTTTTACCTTCCTTTTCAAACAGGTCGCTGCGTTGAAGCAGGTCAGTAATATCCATCCCAATGCTTGCATAAAAATCTTTGGTCAATTTTGGTATGTCTTGATTTTTGTAATAACTGTCTAAATCTACGTTATATATAGCAGGTGCTTCCTGAAAAAATCTATTTTGATAATGCCATGGCATCAGGTCTTCTTTTTTTACCTTGCAACGGGCAGCCAGTTTTTCGTCCATTTCATTTTTAACATTGACAAACGATTGATGTGTTAGGCTATCCAACTCATCAAATATTTTATCTATGTCTTGTGGAGTTTGTTCATCGAGCAATAAACTCATTTCGTAGTAATTAGTATATCCAAGCGATTGAGCAACCTTGTTTCGCAGTTTTGCCAAATTTCTGATATCATCCGCAACTACTGGTCCAAGTTCCTTAACCGATACCCATGCTTTTTCAAGTTTTTTAGAATCAGTTGAAGTACGTAATATTTCTTCTATTTCATTATCCGTATATTTTTTCCTATCAATGGTAGCACGAAATACAGAAAATTTCTTTTCTATTTGATTTTGAAGTGTAGATATTTGACGTGTAAGTGTACTGTCAACTTGTTTTGGAAGCATGTATGAATAAATTCTTTCTATTTGACGTTTTACAAGAGTATCGGTAACATCTTTGCTGTTGTATGCCTTTTTTACCCGTGCAAAAAAAGACGTATCGGCAAGAATTTTATTCACTGCCATCTCTGCGTCCAGTGATTTTTGATAATCTGCTTCATTACCCGTAATAGAAGCATTCCAATAAGCAAGACTCATCTCCTTATACAGTGGCTTCACCTTTGCCACAAATTCCTGAATAATACTGTCGCATGATGCATTCATATTCGTTTCATTTTTTACTGTTGAACATTGATAAAAACTGCTTACGATACCAAGCATTAAAATAAAAGTTCCTGTTTTTTTCATAAAAATCATTTTTTGTTTTTGCAAAGATGAGAAAAAAATTAATTGATTCATCCAGCACACAGTAACTTATTTTTGGATATAAAATTAGTTTGATAAATTCTTACCCCTTATAAATAAAAGAAGAAACTGCAGTGCATGATTTAGCCATAATACAGCATTTGAAATAAACCTACACCAGTTTTATACCGACTTGCTAACAAGTTTATTAAAACACGCTACCTCGTCCTCGTTTGTGACGAGGATGTTAACCTATCCCGTCTCATTCTCACCGGCTAAACCTTCAAGGTTTTGCTTGACTTTATCTCCGGCTAAACCTTGAAGGTTTTTCTCTGCTTGCCGAAGTCTTTAAAAATAAAAAATTGAGTGCTCGTCGAAGTTTTGTGTGCAGGCAAGTGTAGTGGCTAACTTCGTCGGAATAAAAGTTAGTGCTCAAACTAAGCAAAAAATAGCGTATAGTTGTGCAAACCAAAAATGATGACAACAGGTTATGCCATTTTTTGAAATAATAAATTACGACGAAGTCTGCCTGTACTCAATATTCGGCACACAAGACTTCGCCGAGCGTGAGAATGACAATACGAGATGAAAATAATGAAATAATGTACTCCCATGGCTCTTCTAAATTTTAACTTTGATATTTGAATTCTGCTATATAATACCGACTTGCTAACAAGTTCATTAAAATAATACGGTTAGTTTGACGGGACAAAATTCATTTCATTCTTTTGTTAGCGGTTTGGTATTATATTCGTCCCTACGTGGCAGAATCGGTGATGTTTTTATTTTTTTCTACAACTTTCAAAAAGTTGTTGTATATTTACGCCGATTTATAAAAAATCGTTAATGGGTTCTACAATTTTTTTTAAATCAAAAGAAAAAAATGAATTTTTAGAACCCACCCATAGATAATGAAGATATAAACATAATGTATAATGACAGCAAGTAAAAAAATACAGAGATTAATGTTTGTGGTTGTAGTAGGACTTATAACCATTGCAGGAAAAGCCCAAACGAAGGACTCTACATTGACTATTTCACAAAATCCCTTTGCGACTTCTACTGTAATAACTATTCACGATTTAACAAATGACACTATTTCTTTAATAATTTATAACAGATGGGGAAATGCTGTCGCTGATTTTTTTGAAAACATAGTGCTTTCTGGAACAGTTTCAGTAACATTTAATGCTGATACTTTACCAAGCGACATTTATTTATTATTGTTTACATTAAATTCGGTGAATTTTGTATATCAACTGGTTAAAACTTCATCAGCGAATGTAGAGATTTATGGCAATGACAAAGAATTTAATGTATATCCCAATCCAACCCTTGACAAAATTCTTATAGAATCAACTTATGAAATAAAAGAGATTCGTATTTTTGACTGCAATGGGAGAAAAGTTCTTGACCAAAAAAATGATTACAATAATGGTATTGACTTGACTAAGTTGAAAAAAGGAATTTACCTGCTTCATATTGTGACAGAGGACGAGTTGTTTATTGAAAAAGTGATAAAACAATGAAATGTTACATACGGCTAACATCAAACAATAACAACTGCTTGACAAAGTTGTACCTTGACGCAAAAGTTGAAGGTTGGGCAGTGTGTTTCTGTTTGGAGGGAACGTAAGCATTTATTTATAAAAAGATAAATTATGACATTATTTAACATTAGCAAAATTGGCATACTTGAGCAGATTAAAGAACAAGATTTTAAACTAGAAAAGGAAATACAAAAATTAACAGAGGAAAATCTTATTCTTATTTTCGGCTTCGAATTTGTTAAATCAGAGTTCAGCATAAATTCATTTAGGATTGACACTCTTGCCTTCGACAAAGACTCTAATTCATTTGTAATTATTGAGTATAAAAGAGACAAGAACTTTAGTGTAATTGACCAAGGCTATGCATACCTTTCGCTAATGTTAAATAACAAGGCAGACTTTATTCTCGAATACAATGAGAATTCCAAAAAGACACTCAAACGTGAGGATATTGACTGGTCGCAATCAAAAGTAATATTCATTGCCCCATCATTTACATCGTATCAAAAAGAAGCAATAAATTTCAAAGACTTGCCAATTGAATTATGGGAAGTAAAGCGATATAGTAACATGACTGTAAATTACTCAAAACTTCAAACCTCGGGTGCACAAGAGAGCGTTAAGACAATTTCGAGAAAAAACGAAACAATAGAGAAAGTTAGCACTGAGATTAAAGTTTACACAGAGGACGAACATTTGACTCACGGGTCTAACGAAATAAAAGAACTTTACGATAAATTCAAAAAAGCAATATTAAATCTTGACGAAATCGAAATACAACCAAAAAAGAAATATATTGCTTTTGTTGGCGCAACAAACATTGTTGATTTTCACATACAAAAAAACTTTCTAAAAATATGGATTAACTTAAAAAAAGGAGAACTCTACGATCCAAAACAAATGACCCGAGACATTTCAACAATCGGACATTGGGGCAATGGAGACTATGAATTACGATTGCGTGACGAGTCAGACTTCGATTATGTAATGACATTGATTAAACAATCGTTTACTAAAAATAAAGAATAAACAAACGGTGACACGGGCTTGTTTTCAGGCGGAAACAAGCACGGCAGACAATTGAATGAAATAAATAAATTAAACATAAAATAAAAAAAATATTTTTATAACGGATGTTTCGTAAAAAAATTATTCTTCGTATGGGCTCAATGCTTTTAGTATCAATCATTTTCATCGATTTGTTAATTTTCTGTTTATGAGTACATATACTTCTTTATATGGTAAAATATTTGGCATTACTACATTGGCTTTATTTAATTAACAAATTTTTTAAGTGGTATTCTTTTGGTAAATAAGAGTGATATACTTATAATGAATATTAATAATAGCACCTCAAAATAATTTTTAACCCATAAAATCTTAAATTTGATATTTTAATTTTGATATTTTAAATCAAAATCATTATCTTTGCACCCCGAAATATTGAAGATGATACATATTACGTTACCCGATAATCGTACCCTTGACTTTGAGAAAGGGGTTTCTGGTCTGGATATTGCTAAACAAATTAGCCGTAGCCTTGCCGAAGAAGCCTTAGCCATTTCCGTCAATAATGAATTATGGGATTTAACCCGCCCCATAGAAAATGACGCACATATAAAAATATATACATGGAATGATGAAGAAGGGAAACGTACATTCTGGCACAGTTCGGCACACTTAATGGCAGAAGCCATAGAACAACTCTATCCGGGGACTAAATTCGGCATAGGACCAGCCATAGAAAATGGATTTTATTATGATGTAGAATTGCCCGAAGGTGTTGTATTGAGCGATGCTGATTTCCCTTCCATAGAACAAAAAATGAAAGAACTGGCTCAGCAAAAACAAGTCCTCGTTAGAAAAAATGTTTCCAAACAGGAAGCATTGAATTTTTTCACTCAAAAAAACGATGACCTCAAACTTGAACTCATAAACGAACTTGCAGACGGAACTATCACTTTTTATCAACAAGGCAATTTTACTGACCTTTGTCGTGGTCCTCACTTGCCACATACAGGATATATAAAGGCTATCAAACTGTTGAGTCTGGCAGGTGCATATTGGCGAGGCAATGAAAAAAATAAACAACTTACACGAATATATGCCATTACTTTTCCCAAAGCAAAAATGCTTGAAGAATATCTTATATTGCTCGAAGAAGCCAAAAAACGTGACCACCGTAAAATTGGCAAAGAACTGGAACTATTCATGTTTTCGCAGGCAGTAGGAAACGGCTTGCCAATTTGGCTGCCCAAAGGAGCTCAACTTCGTGAACGTTTGGAACAATTCTTAAAGAAAATTCAAAAAAAATACGGCTATCAACAAGTCATAACCCCACACATTGGACAAAAAGAACTGTATATAACCAGCGGTCATTATGAAAAATATGGAAAAGATTCGTTTCAACCTATACATACACCACAAGAAGGCGAAGAATTTTTACTCAAACCCATGAACTGTCCTCATCATTGTGAAATATACAAGAATAAACCTCGCTCTTATAAAGACCTTCCCTTGCGTTTTGCTGAATTTGGTACTGTATATCGCTATGAACAAAGTGGTGAACTTCACGGATTAACCCGTGTACGTGGTTTTACACAGGACGATGCCCATATATTTTGCCGTCCAGACCAACTCAAAGATGAATTTAAAAAAGTCATTGACATTGTTTTGTATATCTTTAAAACGTTGCATTTCGACAAGTTTATTACACAGATATCACTCCGTGACCCGAACAACAAGGAAAAATATATTGGCACCGACGAAAATTGGCAAAAAGCGGAAAAATCTATCATAGAAGTAGCCGAAGAAAGTCATCTCGAAACCATCATCGAAATAGGCGAAGCAGCCTTTTATGGTCCCAAACTTGACTTTATGGTAAAAGATGCTTTGGGACGAAAATGGCAATTGGGCACTATTCAGGTTGATTATAATCTTCCCGAACGTTTTGACCTTGAATATACAGGCGAAGACAATCAAAAACACAGACCCGTGATGATACATCGTGCACCCTTTGGTTCTATGGAGCGTTTTGTCGCCGTTTTAATTGAGCACACCGCAGGAAAATTTCCACTGTGGCTCACTCCAGACCAAGCCGTTATTATTCCTGTCAGCGAAAAATATAATAACTATGCTCAAAAGGTTGAAAATATACTTATCCAGTACGATATTCGTGCCTTCGTTGATGACCGAAATGAAAAAATAGGTAAAAAAATACGGGACCATGAATTGAAGCATATTCCTTTTCTGCTGATAGTAGGCGAAAAAGAAGAAACATCCAATACCGTTTCTATACGAAAACAGGGCGAAGGAGATAAAGGCGCTATGACAGTAAACGACTTTGCCCAACTAATTCAAAACGATATTAACGAAACATTAAAAGAATTATAAACTAAAAAGGAGGTAAATAAATAAGCATGCAAAACAGACACGGAACAAACAGATTTGTACCACAAAAAAAAGATGAGTTAGAATATCAATTTGCCATCAACGAAAATATTACTGCAAAAATGGTTAGAATAGTAGGCGATAATATCTCCAATCCTGGAATTTACTCCACGTATGAAGCCTTAAAAATGGCTGAAGCAATGGGGCTGGATTTGATAGAAATATCACCTACGGCTCAGCCGCCTGTATGTAGAATTCTTGATTTTCAAAAATTTTTGTATCAACAAAAAAAGAAACAAAAAGAATTAAAAGCCAAGACCGCTAAGGTAATAGTAAAGGAAATTCGCTTTGGACCAAATACCGATGACCACGATTATAATTTTAAACTCAAACACGCTATTAACTTTCTTCAGGAAGGAGCCAAAGTCAAAGCGTTTGTGTTCTTTAAAGGACGTTCTATTGTTTATACAGAACAAGGAAAAGAAATTTTAGACCGCTTTATTCATGATTTGGAAGAATACGGCAAATTGGAAATGGAACCAAAACTGGAAGGAAAACGCATGATTATTATGTTAACACCCATATCAGGAAAAAGAAAAACTAATGTCAAACTAAATAATGAGGAATAAAAAATGCCAAAAGTAAAAACAAATTCCGGCGCCAAAAAAAGATTTAAAATCACCGGCACAGGAAAAATTAGAAGAAAACATGCTTATAAAAGCCATATTCTTACCAAGAAATCAAAAAAGAGAAAGAGAAATCTTGGATACTTTACGGATGTTGAATCTGCAAGGGCAGAAAGTACAAAACTTTTATTAGGCATGAAATAAATTAATCAATGTTTAACCGAATGCTGTAGCACCAAAGATCCACCTTAGGGTTGACGCTACACATTCATAAAAAAATGTGTTATGCCACGTTCAGTAAATTCAGTAGCCTCAAGAGCTCGTAAAAAGAAAATCTTGAAAAGAACCAAGGGAAGTTTTTTATCCCGTAAAAATGTGTGGACAGTTGCGTTAAATTCATGGGAAAAAGGTCAGCAACATGCTTACCGTGATAGACGCGACAAAAAAGCCAATTTTCGTGCTTTATGGATTCAGCGTATTAATGCCGCTTCCCGTGAACAGGGAATGTCGTATTCGGAACTGATGGGTGCCATTCATAAAAAAGGTGTCCAGATTAACCGAAAAGCATTAGCCGACCTTGCTTTAAACAATCCAAAAGCGTTTGAAGAAATTGTTAATAGTGTTAAAAATTAACAATTTATTATAAATATGAAAAAAGGGAGGCATATCATGCTTCCCTTTTTTCTATTTTTACCCAAAAAATGAATATCGCACTTATTGGATATGGTAAAATGGGCAAAGAAATAGAAACTCTTGCCAAAACAAATCAACATCATATAGTTTGTAAGATTGATATTGATAATCACAATGAAATTCATTCGCTTCAATCAAACCATGTTGATGTAGCATTTGAATTTACCACTCCCTCATCGGCTGTTGAAAATATAAACGCTTGTTTTAAACAACACATTCCTGTTGTATGTGGCACTACAGGTTGGTATGACCACTTTCAGGAAATTTCCGATTTGTGCAAACAAACGAATGGCAGTCTTTTTTATGCCCCCAATTTTAGCATTGGAGTGAATATTTTTATGGCTATTTCTTCGTATGCTTCTGAAATAATGAACTCCTTTTTGGATAATTATTCTGTTCGTATTGAAGAAACACATCATACTCAAAAAAAAGATAGTCCTAGTGGTACTGCTATTACGTTAGCCAATGAAGTAATGAACAAAATAAAATCACTGACCTTATGGAAAAATTTTTTAAATGAAACCCCACACAGCGAACTTCAACCTGAGTTACCTGTATTTTCATTTCGTAAAGACAACATCGTAGGGAATCATAAACTCATTTTTGATTCCACCAGCGATACTGTTACTATAGAACACAACGCCAAAAATAGACAAGGGTTTGCCTTGGGAGCATTGGCTGCTGCTCAATTTATTATTAGTAGAAAAGGCATTTATACTATGCACGATTTAATGAAGTTTTAGTATCTTTATAGTGAAATATTTATAAGAAATAATAGAGTTGCAAAAAATAAGTGACAAATAAATTTTAAACAGATGAAAAAAGTTAAAGCGTTTTTTAAAAATAAATGGACTAAGTTTGGAATAACACTAACTATTTATTTATTATGGGTTATATGGTTAGGAAACTATTGGTTTTTATTAGGCACACCTATCATATACGACATTTATATATCTAAAAAAGTAAACTGGGCTTTCTGGAAAAAAAGAGGTAAAAAACCTTCAAAACTGGTTGAGTGGATAGATGCCATCATTTTTGCTGTCATTGCTGCTTCACTTATACGCTTGTTTCTAATCGAGGCATACACTATACCCACATCATCTATGGAGAAATCGTTACTGGTAGGCGATTATCTGTTTGTAAGCAAAGTAACCTACGGACCACGTATGCCCAATACGCCTATTTCCTTTCCGTTTGTTCATCATACCATGCCATTCAGCGAAACAGCCCGTTCATTTTCTGAGTGGATTAAATGGCCCTATAACCGTTTGGCAGGATTTAGAAAAATTAGACGCAACGATATGGTCGTTTTTAATTTTCCCGAAGGCGATACCGTTGCACTCAAACGACAGGCTGAAAGTTATTACGATTTATGTCGTCGATATGGGCGTGAACGTGTTTGGACAGATAAACTCAACTTTGGTGATATTATTTATCGTCCGGTGGACAAACAGGAAAACTATATCAAACGTTGTGTAGCCATTCCCGGTGATAAAATTGAAGTACGACACACACAAGTATATATCAACGGTGAACCTCAAAAGCATTTTAAGGGAATGCAATTCAATTACGAAATTATTACCAACGGTTTGCCTTTAAATACACGCAATTTAGAACGTCTTGGTATTTCACAGGAAGATATTCAGTTTGGACTTATGACTCAATATCAAATCGCCGATACTATTTCTAAAACCAATACTATTCATTATTTTTTGCCACTTACCGAAGAAAAGGCAAACACTATACGCACCTACCCCAATATTATATCGGTCAAGGTTGCTGAAATAACCGAACGCGAAGATGTGTTTCCACAAGACAGCACGATTTGTTATAATCGTGATAATTTTGGACCACTTACCGTACCTGCAAAGGGACAAACGGTTCAACTCACGTTAAACAACCTGTGTATCTATCATCGCATTATAGAAACGTATGAAAAAAATAAACTGGAAGTAAAAAACAATAAAATTTATATCAACGATAGGGAATCCAATTCATACACGTTCCGTATGGATTATTATTTTATGATGGGCGATAATCGCCACAATTCACAGGATGGACGTTTTTGGGGATTTGTATCCGAAGACCATATTGTCGGAATGCCCGTATTTATTTGGCTTTCGTTGGATAAAGACAAACCATTTCCACAGAAAATACGCTGGAATAGAATGTTTCGTGTACCAACCCATGACTAAGACAAAAAAAAGAATAAAACTCAAAAAAAACTCGTGGCTATTAGCCATTATCATTGCATTTCTGATTGCATGGTTTATTTCTGTTTTTATTTTCGAATTTTCAGTTGTTACAGATGTCAAAATGGAAAATACCCTTTATCATGGCGACGTTATGTATATCCATAAACTTAAACCCGGTCCAAGACTTCCTATAACCCTGCTCAGCATTCCATTTGTTGGAAATACTTTTCCTTTTTCTTCGGCACGCAGTTATTCCGATTTGATTCAACTTCCCTGTTTGCGAATAAACTTATGGCATATTCAGCATAATGATATAATTGCATTTAATTATCCCATAGAACAAGACCCCCCCATAGACAAAAAGACCATTGTGTTCAAGCGCTGTATTGGCTTGCCGGGTGATACAATTAATATTAAACACAAAAAAGTTTTTGTTAACAATTTATTGTTTCAAGATGCCCCTACGGTTAAATATAAATACCGTATTGAAGCAAAAATTCCACTCGACCATTCTTTCTTTGGTAAATATAATATAGTAGAAGGGACACTTGTTGCTCAACCTAATATTTATGATATTAAAACAACAAACGAAATGGCCGATTCTATGGCTAAAGATAAATATATTAAAAAAATTCAACTACTGGTTATTCATAATATGCCTGCCTTTACTACTATTTTTCCAGAAAGTCCGTATGAATTTTGGAGTTTGGATTATTTTGGTACGGTAGTAGTACCTAAAAAAGGTACCACCGTGGTGCTCAATCGTAAAAATATTTATTATTATAAACGCATTATCGAAACTTATGAACGAAATAAGTTGCAAATTACTAACGATAATCAGTTCATCATAAACGACAAACCTGTTTACTCCTATACTTTCAAAATGAATTATTATTTTGTGCTGGATGATAACAGAGACAATGCAAAAGACAGTCGCTACTGGGGATTTTTACCCGAAAATCATATTATTGGAACTGCAGGTTTTGTTTTATTTAATATTAAAGGCGTTCAACACAGGTTTTTTAAAAGTATTTATCCATGAGAAAATTTATTAAATATATTGTTAAGCATATTCCAAGAACAACGTTAATAAGGTTTAGTCATTTATTCAGTATATTAATATATCCTTTTTATGTGGGGAAAAAACATTATTGCCCCATATGCAAACATAGTTTTCGCAAATTTCTTCCTTATGGCAACAAGGGTGCGGCAAACCGCTTATGTCCTAATTGCCTGAGCCTTGAACGTCATCGCCTACTCTGGCTATATTTAAAAAACAAAACTGCCTTTTTTACCGAAAAATATAAAGTACTGCACATTGCACCCGAACAACCTTTTATTAAACGATTTAAAAAATTGCCTGCGTTATCCTATATTACGGCTGATTTATTATCACCCCTTGCCGATGTTAAAATGGATATTCGAAATATTCCCTTTGAAAATGAAACTTTTGATGTAGTTATATGCAATCATGTTTTGGAACACATAGATGATGATTTAAAAGCCATGACAGAAATATTCAGAGTACTTCGTAAAAATGGCTTTGCCATAGTACAGGTTCCACTTGACAGTAAACTTTCCAAAACGTATGAAGATTTTAGTATTACAAGCCCCGAAGAACGTGAAAAAATATTTGGACAATACGACCACCTTCGTATTTATGGATTGGATTATCCACAAAGACTTGAGAAGGCTGGGTTTAAAGTGGAAATAAATCATTATATCGAAACTTTTGCTGATGAAGAAATTAATTATTACCGCCTTGATAAAAATGAACTGTTGTACATTGCTCATAAATTGTAATTCATGTATTCAGTTATATTAACTACAGCCTTTTTCCCACCCATATCCTATTTTTCTGCCATTTATCATTCAAATGCTGTTTTTATTGAAAAATTTGAAAACTATCAACGACAAACCATTCGCAATCGCTGTTATATAGTATCATCACAGGGAATACAAACACTGGTTGTACCTGTAAAAAAAACAGATGATAAAATCGTTACTCATATTGAACTTGATTATACAACACCTTGGATAAGCAAGCAATGTCAAGCCATACGTTCTGCTTATGGGAAAACACCCTTTTTTACTTATTTTTCAGATGAATTGCTGGCACCTCTTTACGCTAAGCATCGCTATTTATTTGATTTGAATATGGATATTTTGAATCGCTGTCTGAGCATTCTTGAAATTACTAATTCTATAAGGTTTACAGAAGAATATAAACATTCATACGATTCAATTACTGATTTACGTTCATGTTCAGCAAAAAAAAATACTCCTTTTTGCAAAGCATACCAAATAAAATCTTATACACAGGCATTTTCAGAACGTCTGCCTTTTATTGCCGATTTATCCATTCTGGACTTGATTTTTAATGTTGGAAAAGAAGGATTATTATTATTATAATACCAAACCACTAACAAAAGAATGAAATGAATTTTGTCTCGTCAGCAATGA
>CAYSIN010000008.1:0-52872 GCA_964431135.1 uncultured Bacteroidales bacterium | reverse complement strand
GTTTTTTAACATAAAGTTATCAACTAATACGTGTTAATATTCGGAGTTAGGGATTAACTTGTTAGCAAGTCGGTATAAACTGAGAAAGAATGAACCTGCAATATCCATTAGTAGTAGATAATTATTTCAGCAGATACATATTATTAATTTATATAATAAAGGATAACCATTTTTTTTCGTTGATAATAAATTTTATTCATTTCTTTTTTTATTAAAATATAAATCGTAAATTTGCAAAAAAAAACGAAAATTTTAATAAAACAGTATGAGTTATATAAAATTTGACAAAACACAATTAATCAACTTGGAGTATTCACTCAAGCGTGAAATACTACGTTCTAATAGAGCCGGCTCTTATGCATATACCACTATTGTAGGCTGCAATACACGAAAATATCATGCATTATTGGCTTGTCCCATAGAGCATCTAGACGGAGGCACTCATGTTTTACTCTCATCGCTGGATGAAACGATTGTTCAACACGATGCATCATTTAATCTTGGTATTCATAAATATCCGGGAATATATGAGCCCAAAGGACATAAATATATTCGCGACTTCAATAATGAACCAAACATGGAGATTACTTACCGTGTAGGAGGCGTGGTATTAAAAAAAGAAATGATATTGATTACTACCGAAGAACGCATGCTTATCCGATATACATTAATAGATGCTCATTCTCCTACCAAAATAAGGTTTAAGCCGTTTCTCGCATTCAGAAATATTCATAACTTATGCAAAGCAAATCTTGCTATCAACAAAAAATATACACCCGTTGAAAACGGCATCAAAGTTAAATTATATAATGGCTATCCATCGTTGTACATGCAATTTTCAAAAAAAATAGATTATGTACACGTTCCCGATTGGTATTATAATATTGAATATATGGAAGAACAAGAAAGAGGTTACGATTATCACGAAGACCTCTTTGTTCCCGGCTATTTTGAAACATCTATTCGCAAAGGAGAAACCATTGTATTTTCGGCAGGTACCAGTGCAGCCATTACACGTTCCTTAAACCGTCAGTTTGATAAAGAACAAAACAGACGCATAGAACGAGACACTTTTGAACATTGCCTTATTAATGCAGCACAACAATTTTTTGTTCATCGTGAAAAAGAAACGGGAATCATTGCCGGGTTTCCTTGGTTTGGATGTTGGGGACGCGATACATTCATCTCGTTGCCAGGATTAACACTGCCTCAAAACAATTTATCAGCCTATAAAGATGTCCTAAATTCAATGATAAAGAAAATGAAAGGTCCCTTCTTTCCCAATGCTGGCAGTGGTGATAATGCAATTTACAACAGTGTAGATGCTCCGTTGTGGTTTTTCTGGGCATTACAACAGTATTGTGAATTTGCTCACTGTTATCGTTCTGTTTGGAAAGAATATGGTAAGGTGATGAAAAAAATATTAACCTCTTTTCGAGAAGGTACCGAATACAATATTAAAATGCACGACAACGGATTATTGTGGCAAGGCGTTCCAGGTATGGCACTGACATGGATGGACGCTATCGTAGAAGGGAAGCCTGTTACACCACGTATTGGATTTGCCGTTGAAATCAATGCACTTTGGTATAATGCGATAATGTTTAGCCTAACTGCCGCCAAAATAGCCAATGACCGCAAATTCATTTTTGAATGGATAGAAATTCCTGACTTGATAAAGAAATCCTTTATAGAAATGTTTTATGATGAACAGAAAAAATACTTGGCTGATGTAGTTACTTATGAAACCAAAGACTGGAGTGTAAGACCCAATCAGGTGTTTGCTACTTCACTACCATACAGTCCCTTGGACGATAATGAAATTAAACGAAACATATTGGATAAAGTACAACAGGAATTGCTTACTCCCAAAGGATTAAGAACCTTATCACCGTCTCATCCCGATTATGTAGGCATATACGGAGGCAATCAGGCACAGCGAGATAAGGCTTATCATCAGGGAACAGTATGGCCTTGGTTACTTGGTGCTTTTGCCGAAGGCATGTTTAGAATTCATGGCAAATCGGCGTATTCACTGATAGAACGAACCTATCAAAATTTTGAAGAAGATTTGGTTATGAATGCCATTGGTACTATTGGTGAAGTTTATGATGGCGACCCGCCACACAATCCTAATGGTGCCGTTTCTCAGGCATGGAGCGTTGCCGAACTGTTACGTATTAAAATGATGCTTGACCAGTATAATGAATAATGCACAAATTTTAACACTGTTATGAGAGTATTAATGTTTGGATGGGAATTTCCACCACATATCACCGGAGGGCTTGGAACAGCATGTTATGGCTTGGTTAAAGCCTTAGCCAAACAAAAAGTGAATATTATTTTTGTTGTGCCACGTTTGTTTGGCGGTGAAGACCACAAATCTGCCTACTTGGTTAATGCCAGTGATGTAGAAATTAATGAAAGAAATTTTAATTATGGCGAATACTGGCAAAATGTAAAGTATTATGAAATAGGCAGCAGTCTTATTCCTTATGTCAGTGAAGAAGATTTTTTACGGCTTATAGGCGAACAAAATAATGTTTCTACTTATTTTGATGAAAAAGTATTTAGAGCCAAATATCAATTTTCGGGAAAATATGGTAATAATTTATTTGCCGAAGTAAGTCGCTATGCCTTGATTGGCTCTGTATTAGCCAAAGAGCATCCGCATGATGTAATTCATGCACACGATTGGTTAACCTATCCAGCAGGCATGGCAGCCAAAAAAATCTCCAACAAACCGTTAATTATCCATGTTCATGCTACAGAATTTGACCGTAGTGGCGATAATATCAATCAGTATGTTTATGATATGGAGCGTAAGGGAATGGAAGCAGCCGATAAAATTATTACGGTGAGCAACCTGACTCGAAAATATGTTATTGAACGCTATGGCATACCTGCCGACAAAGTAGTTACCGTTCATAATGCCGTTGAAACCATTAATACGGATGAAATACAACAAACCAAAGGATTTCCTGAAAAGTTGGTTACTTTTCTTGGCAGAGTTACGTTTCAAAAAGGACCCGATTATTTTGTTGAAGCGGCTTATAAGGTTCATAAAAAAGACCCCCATATTCGCTTCGTCATGGCTGGCAGTGGTGATATGTTAAACCGCATGATAAAACAAGTAGCCCATTATCAAATGGGCCATAAATTTCAATTTGCTGGCTTTTTAAAAGGTGAAGATGTGTATCGTTTGTTTAACGTAAGCGATGTGTATGTTATGCCTTCGGTTTCAGAGCCCTTTGGCATATCTCCGTTAGAAGCCATGCGTTCCAATGTGCCGGTTATCATTTCAAAACAATCAGGTGTCTCGGAAGTACTTAAATATGCCTACAAAGTAGATTTCTGGGATGTGGATGCCTTAGCCGATGCTATTTATGGATTTACTCATTACGAAGGATTACCCAAAATGTTTAAGAAATATGGACGTGAAGAAGTGGACAACCTGAAATGGGAAAATAGCGCCCAAAAAATTATTCAACTATATCAATCACTTATAAAATAATTATTTTATGAAAGCCATCTGTTTTTATTTTCAAGTACATCAGCCTTTTCGTTTACGCCGTTACCGTTTCTTTGAAATAGGAAACAATCATTATTATTTCGACGATTTTGCCAATAATAGTATCATGCGTAAAGTAGCAGAAAAATGCTATCTGCCTACCAATAAACTGTTGTATGACTTGATACAGGAATACGGTACTCGTTTTAAAATTGCATATTCCATTAGTGGAACAGCCCTCGACCAATTCGAAATGTATGCCCCTGATGTTTTGGAAAGTTTTAAGAAACTAGTAAGTACCGGATGTGTCGAAATTTTAGGAGAAACCTATTCTCACAGCCTTTCATCCATACGCAGCAAAGAAGAATTTTTCAATCAGGTACAATTACATTCCGAAAAAGTACAAAAACTTTTTGGCGTAAAACCAACGGCATTCAGAAATACGGAACTTATATACAGCGACCAGATTGGTCAAATGGTATATGAACTTGGTTTTAAAGGAATGCTGACCGAAGGCGCCAAGCATATTTTAGGATGGAAATCACCGAATTTTTTATATTGCAATGCCATGGAACCACGTCTAAAGTTATTGCTGAAAAATTATCAACTCAGCGATGATATTGCCTTTCGGTTTTCCAATAGAGGATGGAGCGAATGGCCCTTAACGACCGAAAAATATGTGTCGTGGCTGAATGCCATAGACCCACAACAGGAAATTGTCAATTTGTTTATGGATTATGAAACATTTGGCGAACATCAATGGGCAGAAACAGGCATTTTTGAATTTATGCGACATTTACCCAAAGCCGTTTTTGCCAATTCAAATTTTCAGTTTATACATCCTTCCGAAGCCTTTGACATTCTTGAACCCGTTGCACCTATTCATGTGCCATATCCTATTTCATGGGCAGATGAAGAACGCGACCTCACGGCTTGGCTTGGCAATGAATTACAGGATGATGCTTTTAATTCGCTCTATCAACTTCAACCCAAAGTAAAATTAACTGCATCACCCGATATTCAAAGAGACTGGCTTTATCTTCAAACAAGCGACCATTTTTATTATATGTGTACCAAGTGGTTTAGCGATGGCGACGTACATAAATATTTTAATTATTACGATAGCCCTTACGAAGCATTTATTAATTATATGAATGTACTCAGCGATTTTGAAATCAGGCTGAATGAACTTGTTGGAACCGATACTCGAATAATTACTGCAACAGAAATGACAAGCAGTAAATTTAAACCCTCCACCATTATTCAGCCAGGTGCCGAATTGCATTACCCCGAAGAATTTGAAGAAAAAAAACCAAAACGCAAAACAACAAAAAAAACTACAACCAAAAAAAGTATTTCCAAAACCGCACCAGCAAAGAAAAAAAACGTTCAAATAAATTCAACTCCTAAAACCACCAAAAAATCTACTACCAAAACCAACGGTAAAAAATAATAATAACCTTATTTGAATTATTGATAAGATGAATTCATAATATCACGTTTGGTTAAAATACAATTTTTTTAAACTTCCTACGTTAACAAAAAAATCTGAAAGAAGTTGGAATTGTTTAAAACTTTTATTTTTTGTATCTTTGCGGGCTAAAATTTTTTTCACATCTTAAAAATGGAAAATCAAAGAGTTTTATTTGTCACTCAGGAAATTATTCCTTATCTTTCCGAAAATACCATATCCCATATAGGGCGTTATCTTCCTCAAGGTATTCAGGAAAAAGGAAATGAAATCAGAACCTTTATGCCACGATTTGGCAATATCAATGAACGTAGAAATCAATTGCATGAAGTTATTCGCCTTTCCGGAATGAATATGGTGATTAGCAATACCGACCATCCACTTATTATTAAAGTAGCATCCATTCAATCGGCACGCATGCAAGTTTATTTTATAGATAACGAAGATTTTTTTAAACGGAAGTTTTCTTTGCTAGACGATAACCAACAACTGTTTCCTGACAACGATGAACGTATGATTTTTTATGCCCGTGGAGTATTGGAAACAGTGAAAAAACTGCGTTGGGCTCCCGATATTGTTCACTGCCACGGTTGGTTTAGTGCACTTGTCCCCTTGTATATTAAAAAAGCATATAAGGAAGACCCTATTTTTGATAATTCGAAAATTGTATTTAGCATTTACAATCAAGAATTTCAGGGTGAACTGAGTCAGGATTTCATTAATAAAATTCCTATTGACGATATTACTGCCAAGGATATTGCCGTTATAGAGCATCCTAATTATCTTAACGTAATAAAATTGGCATTGCAATATTCCGATGCCATTGCCTTGGGCGAAGAAGGTATTAACAGCGAATTGATTCAACTTGCCAATACAACCGGACTGCCCGTTTTACCTTTTTATAAGGACAATAATGTTTTGGTTGATACCTATTCTGATTTTTATGATTCGATTATTCAAAAAAAGTACATTGAAGAATATTAATTTTCACCGAACTTTATTTTGTAACGTTTTGCCAAACGTAAAACTTATTCATTTATACCTTATGATGGCATTAGTGCTAACCATTTATTCCTGTAAAAAAGAAGATTCACAAATTGGACTTTCGCTGCAATCGCAAAATGAAATCATTGGTGGAAACAAAATAGATACCATCACGGTAAAAGCAGTTACCTGCCGTGAAGATTCACTTTCCAGCGACGAACGTACCTATCAATTGCTTGGTTCTTATCTTGACCCGATATTTGGGTATGCCGAAGCTTCCTTTATGTCTCAAATACGCCTTTCATCTTCCAACGCCAGTTTTGGTACATCACCCATTGCCGATTCAGCATACGTGTATCTCGATTATAGCAGTTTTTATGGCGACACTACTGTTTCTCAAACACTGAATGTTTATGAATTGGAAAAAAGCATTTATCTCGATTCAGTTTATTATTCCAATCTCAATCCCGACCTTTATATTCCAAGCAATAAATGTATAGGTACTTTAACATATCAACCGCGACCGTCGGACACATGCCTGAGTATTAAACTTTCCGATTCCTTTGCACAGCAATTAATTTCGGCAACCTCCACCGATTTACAAAACGATGATAATTTTTTGCAGTTTTTCAAAGGATTTTATTTCAAAACACAACCCATTTTGGGGCAATCTGCCATTATTTATTTCAATTTGTTAAGTACACGTTCTAAAATGACACTTTTTTACCATACGGCAACCGATACACTCAAATTTGATTTTTTATTTAATTCAAAATGTGCCCGTATCAATCTGTTTCATCATGATTACAGTACTTCTCAAATTCAACTTAACGATACTACAAGCACAGATTCATTGCTTTATTTGCAGGCAATGGCAGGATTAAATGTGAAAATTACTTTTCCTTACATTACGCAACTTGCCAAAGAAGGATTATTAGCATTGGTAAATGCCGAACTGATTATTCCCATAGAGACCAATGATATTTCATCTTCTCTGTACAAATCACCATCCAGCCTCTTATTGGTAGCGTATAACAGTTCAGGTGCATACGAATTTATGCCCGATTATACCGTAAACACAACTTATTTCGGTGGAAACAAAAACAGTGCTGGAACTGAATACCGATTTAATATTTCTCGCTACATTCAACAATTAGCCTATCAGCAACGCCAAGATTATGGAATTGCTCTGATAATAAACAGTAACAGAGTGAGTGCCAATAGAGTTATTATTAAAAGTCCGCATGGCACCAATGGATTACGATTGTCAATTACATATTTAAAACCATAATGTATGTGTGGAATAGTAGGTTACATAGGACCAAAACAAGCATACCCCATTTTAATTAACGGGTTAAAACGGTTGGAATATCGAGGCTACGATTCGGCAGGCATTGCCACGATAAATCCTTCAACTTATGGTTATAATGTTTATAAATACAAAGGAAAAGTCAGCGACTTAGAAAACAATATTATTGGTAAAGATATTTCTGGAAATATAGGTATAGGTCATACACGCTGGGCAACGCACGGCGAACCCAACGACATTAATGCACATCCACACGTATCCATGAATAAAAAATTTATTCTTATTCATAACGGTATTATAGAAAATTACGCACGCCTGAAAAAACGTCTCGAAGACCGCGATTATACCTTTGTTAGCGATACCGACACGGAAGTATTAGTCAATCTGATTGAATATATTTATATTAAGGGTCAGGTTAGTGCAGAAATTGCCGTTCGCCTTGCATTGACAAAAGTATGTGGCACGTATGGCATTCTTGCATTGTGTACCGATGAACCTAATATGATTATTGCAGCACGCAAAGGAAGTCCGTTGGTAGTTGGTATTGGGCAGGGTGAATATTTTTTTGCCAGCGATGCTACTCCTATTATTGAACACACCAACCGCGTGGTATATTTAAACGACGATGACGTGGCTATTGTTCATCCCGACCAAATAACCTTCAAAACAGTGATGAACGTTTCTGTTACACCCAACATTCAAGAACTTGACATGGACCTTGGCGAAATAGAAAAAGGTGGTTTTGAACATTTTATGCTTAAGGAAATTTTTGAACAACCACGTGCCATTGAAGACACCATACGCGGTAGAATTTCACTGGAACGCAAAGAAATCATGCTGGGCGGATTATATTCTGTTATGGACAAACTGGTTTCTGCCAAACGTATTATTATCATTGGTTGCGGTACCTCGTGGCATGCCGGACTGGTCGGCGAATATCTGTTTGAAGAAATTGCACGTATTCCTGTTGAAGTAGAATATGCATCCGAGTTTAGATATCGCAATCCTGTTATTTTTCCCGATGATATTGTTATTGCTATCAGTCAAAGTGGTGAAACCGCCGATACACTTGCTGCCATACGATTGGCAAAACAAAGCGGTGCAACCGTTATTGGTATTTGCAATGTAGTTGGCAGTAGCATTCCACGCGAAACAGATGCGGGAGTTTATACCCATGCCGGACCTGAAATAGGCGTTGCCAGTACCAAAGCATTTTCGGCACAGGTTACCGTTCTGACCATGATGGCAGTATTGCTTGGACGTAAAAGAAATGCCCTGTCCAATGAAAATTATTTTTCATTTATGGAACAAATTGTGGCTATTCCCGACAAAATTGAACTTATACTTCAGCAACACGATAAAATAAAGGAAATAGCAGAAAAATATTTTTCCATTTCCAACAGTTTGTATTTGGGCAGAGGTTATTTGTTCCCCGTTGCATTGGAAGGGGCACTTAAACTGAAAGAAATTTCCTATATTCATGCCGAAGGCTATCCGGCTGCCGAAATGAAACATGGTCCTATTGCCTTGATAGATGAGCACATGCCTGTCGTTGTACTTGCTTCCAAAGATAAATCGTACGAAAAAATTGTTTCCAATATTCAGGAAGTAAAGGCACGCAAAGGTATTGTAATAGCCATTGTTACCGAAGGAGACCAAACCATTTCACAACTCGCCGACCATATTATCGAAACACCCGAAACCCTCGACCAACTGACACCCCTTATTTCTGTTGTCCCTTTACAACTGCTTTCCTATTATATCGCTGTACTTAGAGGTTGCAATATTGACCAGCCTCGCAATTTAGCCAAATCTGTTACGGTAGAATAAGAATTAATGTGAAAATATGAAAATGTGAAAATATGAAAATGTGGGAATATAGAAATATAGAAATTAATTTGAAATCTTGTCATCCTGTCATTCTGACGAGACGACGAGACAAGTTGTGAGAATGTGAAAATTAGAATTAAAAAAAATAAAAGTTAAAATTGATATTTATACCATTTAAAAAAGAAAAAGATAAGAAATATAATCATTAATACCATGTCCATTTATCAATAAAAATTATTATGTACATTTGCAGCGTGAAAAAAAAGGTATTATATATAATTATCTTCGTTAATTTATGGATGATAACGGGCTGCAGTAATTTTCAAAAATTACTTAAAAGCAACGATTATAATTTTGTTTATAACGAAGCACTTAAATATTATGACAAAAAAGATTATTTTCGTGCACAAAGCCTTTTCGAAAATCTTGAAAATGTTTTTAAGGCAACCGATAAAGCCGATAAAATACTTTACTACCTTGCAAACTGTTATTATTATCAGCACGATTATATGATGGCATCCTATTATTTCAAAAATGTAGGTAATCGCTATCCACTCAGTACTTATCGCGAAGAAAGCGATTACATGTCGGCATATTGTGCCTATCTGGAAGCCCCCGATTATAACCTTGACCAGACAACAACCTATCTCGCCATTGACGAAATGCAAAATTTTATTAATCGTTATCCTAAAAGTTCAAAAATTCCTGAATGTAATAAAATTATAGACAAACTTCGTGAAAATCTTGAAACCAAAGATTTTGAATCCGCCAAGTTGTATTATAAAACCCGCGACTACAAAGCCGCCGTGGTGGCTTTAAAAAATACACTAACCGATTTTCCAGATACTCCCTATCGTGAAGAGACCATGTTCCTAATACTTAAATCTGCCTTTTTATATGCACAAAATAGCATAACTGCCAAGAAAAAGGAACGCATGACTGACGTATTGGATTATTATTATTCTTTTAGCGGTGAATATCCAAATTCAACCTATATCAACGAAGCAAAAAAAATATTTAATCAAGCATCATCAATTATTAATAATTAATTATATGGAAGTAAGAAAAGTAAATGCAGCACCGAACACCATTACACGTGATGTAGAAAAACTGGAAGCCGTTACAGGCAATATTTATCAAAGTGTAATGATTATTGCAAAAAGAGCCAATCAGATTTCAGTAGAAATTAAAGAAGAACTGAGCAAAAAATTAGAAGAATTCAGTTCCTATACCGAAAGTCTGGAAGAAGTGTTTGAAAACCGTGAACAGATTGAAGTTTCAAAGTATTATGAACGCATGCCTAAGCCTGTATCCATCGCACTACAGGAATTTATTGATAATAAAATCTTTTATCGTATTCCCGAACCATCAGAACGTATCAGTGGCGATACCACTAACAGCGAAGCCGAAGAACAAAAGTAATGTTGTTAAAAGACAAACATATTATTTTGGGCATTACGGGAAGCATTTCCGCCTATAAAGCGGCATACCTTACACGATTATTGGTAAAGGAAGGGGCTGAAGTAAAAATTATAATAACACCCACTGCCAAAGAATTTATTACACCCGTTACGCTTGCCACTCTTTCTAAAAATACGGTTTTGTCCGATTTTTTTAAACACGACGATGGTTCATGGAATAGTCATGTTGACCTTGGTGTATGGGCAAATCTTATGCTTATTGCACCAGCAACTGCCAATACTATTGCTAAAATGGCAAATGGTATTGCCGATAATCTTTTATTAACAACATACTTGTCAGCACGATGCCCTGTAATGATAGCACCTGCAATGGATACAGATATGTATCAACATCCTGCTACGGTACACAATCTTGAATTACTAAAATCACGCAACGTTATTTGCATAGAACCCCCCGCGGGCGAACTTGCTAGCGGACTATCAGGAAAAGGACGCATGGAAGAGCCGGAAAAAATTTTACTGCAAATAACACGTTTTTTTCAACAACAACAAACATTTGATAAAAAAAAAGTTTTAATAACCGCAGGTCCAACGTATGAATACATAGACCCAGTGCGGTTTGTCGGAAATGCTTCTTCAGGAAAAACAGGTATTGCACTTGCCAATGCTTTTGCCCAAGCGGGTGCAGAGGTTACACTTGTCTGCGGACCCGTATCATTCAACCATGTTCACCCTTCTATTGATAAAATATCGGTTACGTCAACACAACAAATGCTTGAAGCCTGTTTAACTCATTTTGCTCATGCCGATATCACTATACTTTCGGCTGCGGTATCCGATTATACGCCCGTTTCGTTTACCGATAAAAAAATTAAGGATAAAACCCAAAATCTTCACCTTGAACTAAAACCCACCGTCGATATTGCATCTACATTGGGGAAAAGGAAAAAAGCACATCAACGGCTCATCGGTTTTGCTTTGGAAACCAACGATGCCGAAGCAAATGCCCTTGATAAACTAAAAAAGAAAAATTTGGATGCCATTATTTTAAACACCATCACTTCGTCTCACAATCCACTGGGAAACGATAAAAATACAGTAGTGGTGATTGATAAACAAAATAATAAAGTTCATTTTCCGTTATGTGATAAGAATGAACTTGCTCATCACCTTTTATCCTATATAGAAAAAAATATGCAGGCATGAAACAAATTTTGTTTATATTTTTATTTGTTATTATTGGATGTACGCTGCGTTCACAAGAACTTAATTGCCGCATACAAGTTGTTTCACAACAAATACAAACATCTAATACACACATTTTTCAATCCATGCAAAAAGACCTGTATGAATTTATGAATAACCGCAAATGGACCGACCATGTTTATTCGTACGACGAACGCATAGAATGTACTATTTTAATCAATCTTACCGAACAAGTATCTACGGATGAATATAAGGGAACTATGCAAATACAAAGCATTAGACCTATTTTTAATACCAACTATAATTCTGTCATGCTTAATTTAAAAGACAACGACATTCAATTTAATTATGTAGAATTTCAATCGCTGAACTTTAACGAAAATACGTTTACTTCTAACTTGACTTCGTTACTGGCATACTATGCTTATATCATTATAGGTTTTGATTATGATACTTTTTCCATAATGGGCGGGACACCTTATTTTCAAAAGGCAGAAAAAATTGTTCAGAATGCACAAAACGCACAGCAAAAAGGATGGAAATCGTACGAATCACAAAAAAATCGTTATTGGCTTGTGGAAAATTTACTCAATTCAAAATATGCCCCCGTACGTGAATTTATATACGATTATCACCGGTTAGGATTGGATGTAATGTCCGACAAACAAACCGATGGACGTCAACAAATATTGGAATCGCTCTTGTTATTGCAAAAAGTATATCGTGAAAAACCAAGTCCCTTTATGATGTTGCTGCAAATTATCTTCGATGCTAAATCCGATGAACTGGTACAGATATTTTCTTCCGATTCACCCATAGATGAGAAATCGCGTGTGGTAGCCATTCTTAAAGAAATAGACCCCACCAACGCCAGCAAATATCAACGTATTTTAACGGACAACAATTGATAAATCATGCTTTGTCGCTTATTTATTCAAAATCTGGCTATTATAGACGAAATTACTATTGATTTTCAAAAAGACCTTACCGTTATCACTGGTGAAACAGGTGCCGGAAAATCTATTCTGGTCGGCTCACTTCAATTGCTTATGGGAAGCAAGTTTGATTCTGCCATGGTAAAAAATAAAGATAAAAAATGTATGGTAGAAGCCATTTTTCAAACCGATAGAAAAAGCATTCTGGATATACTTCAAACAAACGAAATAGAAAATAATAACGAGATCATATTACGCCGTGAAATTTTACCTTCGGGCACATCTCGCTGTTATATTAACGATATGGTGGTTCCCCTTTCCATGCTTAAAGAACTATGTGCGGAACTGATTGATATACATAGCCAACATCAGAATCTTTTGCTCGCCCAACGCGATTTTCAACTGTACATAGTGGACGCTCTGGCACAACAACTTCAGGAAGTTACCGTTTATAAACAAGCCTACACAACTTTTAGAGAAAAACAAGCACAATGGCAAAAACTTTTATCTCAACAGCAACAACAGCAACAACAAATAGATTTCTTAACGTTTCAACAAAAGGAACTTGAAACGGTTCGTTATACGCTCGACGAATTTAACAATCTGGAACAGGAAAGCATTACACTACAACACGCCGAAGAAATTATTCAAAAACTTTCCGATACCAATCAACTGTTAAATGAATCGGAACATGCTGTCATTGCTCAATTAAAAAATGTTAGCAAACTATTACAATCGCTGGCAGGACAATTAAAAAAATCGGAAGACTGGTGTAAACGTCTGGATAATGTTTATTTTGAACTCAAAGATGTTCATCATGACATAGAAACCGAATTAAACAGCATACAAATAAACCCTGCATCACTGGAAAAAATACAATCCGACCTTGACACGGTTTATCGTTTATATCAAAAACATCATGTTCATACATACATAGAACTTCTGGAAATAAAACAACAAATAACATCACAGTTAAATGCCATTCATACAAACGACGAAACCTTAAAAGAACTGGAAAAAGAACTGGGAAAAGAGTTGAAAATACTGCAACATAAGGCAGATATACTGCATCAAAAACGCTTAACTGCCATTCGTCAGTTAAAGCAAAAAATAATTCCTTTACTACAATCGCTAGGTATTCCCAATGCTGCTTTTGATGTTTCTATAGAAACACTGCTAGAACTCACCGAAACAGGCATCGATAAACTCACCTTTTTATTTTCTGCCAATACCAAAATAGCACCTATGCCCGTTCAAAAAATTGCATCCGGCGGTGAACTGTCGCGTGTTATGCTTGCCCTAAAAACAATTATTGCCAATGTTACTTTTACCGAAACTATTTTTTTAGATGAAATTGATGCCGGCATTAGTGGCGAAATTGCTTACAAAATGGGTGTTCTTATACAACAATTGGCACAAAATATACAGGTCATTGCCATTACCCATCTTCCACAAATTGCTGCCTGCGGCAAATATCATAAACTGGTACAAAAAACTCAAAACAATAAAACAACTTTTACCAACGTAATAGATTTGACCGAAAACGAACGAATAACCGAAATAGCAAAAATGCTAAGTGCTACAGAAATTACAACTTCTGCCTTGGAACAAGCCACCCACTTACTGGAACAAGCAAAATCTGGAAATTGATATAATACCAAAACCACGTTGTTTTAAAACGGTTAGTCTGTCAGCATCCCGTCTCGTCATTATTGACGAGACAGGGTAGCAAATAATTTAAAAAAATATTTCACGAAACCCTTGTGAAATCAAAAAAACCTTATGTAAAATCCGTTATAAGTGTAAAAAATGATATATCTTTCCTCTGTAAAAAAAAATTTTTTGGCGTTTGTGTGTTAATTGAAAATTATCATGTATATTTGCATGTAAATATAAATCAAAATCATAAACAACAAACAGGGGCTTGTAACCCGAATAAAAAAGGTTCTTTCTTTAAAAAAATATAAGCAGCGTTAGCTATTATTCTGTCTTAGAAAACTGGTAATTTTAAGAGGAACTGAATAATAAGATAAACGCTCACATCATGGCGTGGGCTTTACTTATTTGTTCCTCGGGTATTCCAGTACCTCTAAGACGAATATAGTTATGTCCCACGCTACTTATTTAAAAAAATTTGGTTAATGCTTGAGGGACAGAGGCAAAAAAAATTTAATGTTTATGAAAAAGTTAATTTTTATTTCTTTGTTTTTAAGTGCAGGTATTATGGTGCATGCACAATTAAAAGTATTAAGCAGTGGCTTTGTTGGAGCACAAACAACAAATCCTCTATCTTCTTTTCAAATTAGAGACGATTATACTAAAATTGCTTTTGGCTCGGCTAATTATTCTGCATTAAATTGGGGAACTTCTTATATTGGCTTTAATGTTGTCAGACGAAGTGATAATAATACGTGGCTTTCAATTAATGACGGTTCTTCGGCAAATGGTGGCAGCATTATATTTGGAAGCCTTGACGGAGCCATTAACTTTATACCTATAAGCAGTACGGGTAATTCACCACAATCAAATTCTGATGCAACTATTTATTCAAAAAGAGCTATGGTTATTGCAGGTAATGGAAATGTAGGTATTGGTATGGGAACATCTTCACCTAACAATTTATTACAGGTTGCAGGTCTGATAAATTTTGATAATACTTTATACAATACTTTTTTAGGTTATCAATCAGGTTATACAAATACAGCCGGAACAAGAAATACATTTGCAGGTTATCAGTCCGGCAAATTAAGTACGGCAAATTATAATTCTTTTTATGGTTCATACAGCGGGGTAAATAATTCCACTGGAGAAGCAAATACATTTTCCGGTGCATGGGCTGGAAATTCAAATACTACCGCCGGATATAATGCATTTTATGGTTACAAGGCGGGTTACTCAAATACATCAGGACAGAACAATACTTTTACCGGTTATAAAGCAGGGTATTCAAATACAACCGCACATTATAACTCTTTTTACGGTACGCTAAGCGGTTTATATAATACAGGAAATTATAATACTTTTACAGGATATGCTGCAGGCATTAATAATACAACAGGCTATAATAATACTTTTACAGGATATGATGCAGGCATTTATAATACAACAGGCTATAATAATACTTTTATAGGATTTTACTCAGGAAGTAGTAACGTTTCAGGTTATTGTAATACATTTATTGGTGATAATGCGAGTGCGAACGGGAACTATAATAATGCAACAGCCATTGGTAGTAGTGCAGTTGTCACTGCAAGCAATCATATCATGATAGGGAGTAGTACTGTTACTGAAATAGGAGGATATGCCGGTTGGACAAATTATTCAGACGGGCGGTTTAAGACCAATGTTCAGGAAAATGTTAAAGGATTGGCATTTATTATGAAACTTCGCCCGGTTACTTACCAGTTAAATACACAACAACTTGATGCATTTATTAAACAAAATATGCCCCAGCAAACCGATAGTTCAGGAAATCCTCTTACAATTCCTGCAGGCAATTTCTCCGAATCTATGGCAATTATTCACTCCGGGTTTATTGCTCAGGAAGTAGAGCAGGCAGAAATTGAAACCGGTTTAACCTCTTCTATAGTAAGTAAACCATCTAACAATAATGATGCTTATAGTCTGGCTTATGGAGAAATAGTTGTTCCTCTTGTAAAAGCCGTACAGGAATTAAAATATACCATAGACAGTTTAAAAACGTTGCAAAAAATTACAGACAGTTTGAATACCGATTTGCAAAAAATACTAAATACAACTATTGCCGACATGCAACAGCAAATAAATAATTGTTGTATTGCAAGTACAACAAAAGAAATGGAACTTCCACAAAGTACCAATTCTAACACAAACAATATTTCCGGAAACAAAACTGCTTACTTGCTGCAAAACATACCAAACCCCTTTAATACTAAAACTACCATACGCTATTATATTCCCGAAAACACCACTTCGGCAAACCTCATGATTTTTGATATGCAGGGAAAACTTATAAAAACATATCCTGTAAACAGTAAAAAAGAAGGCTTTACCGAAATTAATGGCGGCGAAATGCAACCCGGCATGTATATGTACAGTCTTATTATAGACGGCCAAGAAATTGATACCAAACGCATGATATTAACCAATTAAAGAATGTCGTTTATGAAAACAAAAATTATATATGCGTTTTTGCTATTCCTGAGCATTGGAATAGCAAGTAATGGGCAGATTAATCAATATATCACGTTTAGTACAAATTATACTGTCAACAATGTTCTTCTTAATGACAGTAATAATTATAGTCGCATTACAATGCCCGGTATGCAAAAAACCGACAGTATCGGTTATCCTGCCCTGCCTGTAAAATATATACGGTTGGTAATTCCACAAAATTGCGATGCTAACATTATTATAATAAATAATATCACCAAGCAGGATATTCATATAATTAATAAGATTGAACCTGTACAACCTCCTATACCAACGAGTATGAATTACCAAAGCAATGGTTTTAATTCCCCTAATTCTAAAAGATATTCGTCTCAAATTCCCTATCCTGTTAATATTGTTCGCATTGTACATCAGGATTACTATAGAGGACATCGTATTGTTACAATTGCTGTTTATCCTTTTCAATATATTCCTGCTGATAATAAATTGGATTTTATATCATCTGTTGATTTTACATTGCAATACAGCCCGAATACTATTAGCCAGAAAAAACAATTAGCCGACTCAACTACACTTAAAATATTATCTTCAATGGTTGAAAATAAAGATGATATAAAGACATTCCTGATTAAAAACAAACCCCCAAATGGAATAAAAACAGGTATTCATGTAAATTGCGATTATATTATTGTAACCTCTCAAGATTTAGCGCCTGCATTTGCACAATTTATGGCGTGGAAAAGAAGAAAAGGCGTTAATATTAAACTGGTAACCACAGAAGATATATATGCAAATTATACAGGCGATAATATTTCGGGTATTAACGATGATGCCGGTAAAATACGCCAATTTCTTTTTGATACCTATAATAATAGCGATAATTTACAATATGCTCTTTTAGGGGGGTACTATACCATTGTGCCGATAAGATTAGGGTATTCTAATAATAATAATGATGCAACAAGTTATGTGATTCCAGCAGATTTATATTTTGCTGATTTTGATGGAGATTGGGAAGTAGATAATGACGGAAGATATGGAGAACCGCAAGACAATGTAGATTTTGACCCTGAAATATATGTAGGCAGAATAGGGGCTCAAACAACACATGAAATAGAAAATTGGACAAGAAAAACTTTATTGTACGAACAAAATCCCGGCAATGGGGATAATTCGTATGTAACTCATGCTTTTTTTACACAATCTGATGATATGCAAAGTACGGATGATGCTGATAATGTATTAAATGAATGTAATTGGGTAACAAGCAATACTGTTTTTAATGAAGATGATGATATTAATGGATATTGTACAAGTTATGTACCAGATTTCCCTACAGGTCAAGATGTTATTAATGAATTTAATAATCATTATGGTTTTTGTAGTTTTATGGGACATGGCTGTGCAGATGCTGTATCTGTAGCAACATTATATCTTAATACTGATAGATATTGTGATGGAACACTATATAATGGTAATACCAGCCAAACAAAACATAATGTAAGTTCTTTTGATTTTCACGATGGAAGTTCCTATGCGATTGTTGAAAGCGGAAATGGCATGGATAATATGACCAATACTAATTATCCTTCCATAATGTATTCCATGTCTTGTGAAACTGCACAATCGGATTATTATCCTGAGTTAACTGGAGATAGAAGCATGGCAGAAGCATATACGGTAGTTGTAAATGGCGGTGGAAGCCATTATCTTGGTAATACAAGATATGGATGGACAGGCACATCGACGTATATGTTTATTGATTTTTGTAGGGCTATATCAAATTATACAATTTATAAAATAGGTATAACTGAAGCATATTCTAAAGTAAATTATAGTTATTATATGGAATATACTCATAATTTATTTGGTTGTCCTGAAACTGAAATCTGGACGACAACGCCATCGCAGTTTTCGAGCGCTTCAGTAACCGAAAACGGTTCGAGTGTGACGGTTAGTAGCGGCGGCGTTAGCGGTTGTACAATGTGTGTAATGAGCGCACTCGATAACGGGAATAGTTATTACAATGTTCAAACCAATGTGTCATCTTATACATTTACGAATGTGCCTCAGCCTTATTTAGTAACCATTACAAAGCATGATTACATTCCATATCTAAAAAATCCCGATAATATTTATATACAGGACGAAATCATTGGTTCCGATTTGTATATATACGGGGTTAATTTTTATGCCGGCGAAAATGTTACCAATCAGTTACCTCAGGGACCTGTAGTTATAAACAATAATTCCAATGTAGTTTTTGATGCCTCTGGCAATGTTAATCTCGAAGGTGGTTTTGAAGTACAAAGCGGAAGTTCGTTTGAAATCAAATAAAATTTTACCAATATGAAAAAGTATTTATTTATTTTATTAGCATTAGCCTTTTTTAAGGCTAATGCACAATCGTATCAATATGTTCCATTCCCGACGGGAGATGCGGTATGGAGTGAGTATTATAGAAGTGAGGAACAACAAAGCCCACCATGGTTTTATTATTACTATGATAAAATTGCCATGACAGGGGAAGATACAACCATCAATGAAAAAATATATAAAAAACTCTATTTATTTAATGATACTGTTTTTAATATTCATAATGCTACATATTTAGGTGGTTTAAGAGAGCAAAATAAAAAAATATATTACTATGGCGATACCATTCGTTCACTAAAACCAATATATGCTTTTCAGGAAATTTTACTTTATGATTTTAATTTGACTATAGGTGATACTTTACATCCCGATTCAAATACATATAGTAATTTTTTAGGGTATTTTATTGTTAAAAATATTGATACAATTATTATTGGAAATGTGCCTCGAAGAAGGATAACCTTTAATGGAAGTTATGCACGATGGGTAGAAGGTGTTGGTGATTTGGAAGGATTATTATTTCCAATAAGTGGTATAGTAACGAAATCTGGTCAACCATTAGGGGACCTTATTTGTTTCAAACAAAACGATACCATTGTTTATTTCAATAATAACTATTCTGAATGCATGCCCTTAAATGTACCTGCAAAAACTGCTGCTTCAGAGAATATTATAATTTCTCCCAATCCTGCCACCAGTTATCTTTCATTGAATACATACAACTTTCAACTTTTACCTTTTACCTTTCAACTCTATGATGTTCAAGGCTCTTTACAAAGGGAAGGAAAAATTACAGGAACGCAGGCAGAAATTAATGTATCCGATTTGCCACGTGGTTTATATGTCTTAAAAATTATAACTGATAAACAAATGATAACAAAGAAGGTGGTGTTGCAATGAAAGTAATAATGAATAATTTAACCACCTTAAAATCCCCTCTATCAAGAGGGGAAAAGGGGTGTGTTTTAAAATAAATGCCTTATGAACTTAGCAAAGCGTTATCATAGCCTATCCCGACTTGTCGGGAAATACCTATTAAGAAAAATAATTAACAAGGTGAATAAAACAACAACAATTAAATGGCTTATCGGAATAGCATTATTGAATATTCAAATAACTGCATATTCCCAATATTTTATTGATGATAATAAAGAATGGGCGATTGTGTCTACTTATAGCACTAAGTCAAATCCTAAATGGACAACCTATTATAAATTCATGGGAGATTCTACTATAAATGGATTTACATATCATAAACTTTACCATTCAACTGATTCAAATCAAGTAAACTGGACATTAAATTCTTTTTGGTGGGAAAGAAATGATAGTATTTTTAGACGTTGTCAGAACAATGGAAATTTAAATGATACCATTATTTTAATGTATGATTTTAATCTTCAGGAAGAGGATACTTTTCGTATTGATGAATATGAATGGATGAAAGTTGATTCAATACGTTATTTAGAATGGGGTGGAAGTATAAGAAAACATTGGTTTTTTTCATATTATGGAATATTCATTACCTGGGTTGAAGGAGTTGGAAGTTTAGAAAATTTTAGTTGTCCTGCTGGTTATTTAAATAGTTTATCAGAATCACTACTTTGTTTTTATGAAAATGAAAATGTAGTTTACCATAGTCCAAGTCATACAGACTGCTATGTATATACAGGGGTTCCTTCTATTAAAAAAAACCAAGAGTTTATAAATATATTTCCAAATCCTGCTACAAATAAACTTACATTGAATACATACAACTTTCAACTTTTACCTTTTACCTTTCAACTCTATGATATGCAAGGCTCTATACAAAGGGAAGGAAAAATTACAAACATGCAGGCAGAAATTAATGTAGTTGATTTGCCGCGGGGTTTATATGTCTTAAAAATTGTAACTGATAAACAAATGATAACAAAGAAAGTGGTGTTGCAATAAATTATTATGGTCTCGTTTTGTTGTAAGCAACGAAATATTAAACTCTCCGAATGCAAGCAGGGACATGTACCAGATAACTTTCGGAGAGTTTACAATTAAGCGGTTTGGTATAAAATGATAATCCGAAATATCTGTTATCTTATCGTTGAGCGGTCATTGTTGAATAATGCCATAATGTGTTGGGCATTCTCCTCGACACGTGTATCTGCATTTAACCAATGAATGGGTATTCCACGTCGTTCCATTCCTCTAAAATAGGTCATTTGTCTTTTAGCAAATTGATGAATGGCCGTTTCGAGTTTTGAAAAAAATACATCATACGAATAAAAGCCAAGAAGATATTCAGTAATATATTTATATTCCAATCCGTAATATATCAGGTCATCGGCATTAATGCCGTCATGGAGCAATTGACGAACCTCGTCAATCATTCCTTGTTCAAGGCGAACTTTAAGCCGTTGGGTTATTTTTTCTCGTCGCATATTTCTATCCAGCATAAGTCCGATGTTCAAACTGTTTAAAGGGGAATAATGATTCAATACAGTTTTATGTTGATGTTCGTACACTTCTATTTCTATAGCCCTAATGGCACGTTTTTTTGTGTCCACATCGGTTTTATTATGAAGATTTTTATATGATTTCAATATTTTAATAAGTTCTGTTAAACTAAGAGTTTCTAATTTCTTACGCAATTCAATATTTTCTGGCACTTCCACAAGATTATAATTTCGTAGAACAGATTCAATATACATACCAGAACCACCACAAAGTACAGGAAGTTTTTCCCGTTTAACAATTTCACTGTAAACCGAATAAAAATCATTTTTAAAACGAAAAACATTATATTTTTCACCGGGTTCAAGTATATCAATTAAGTGGTAAGGAATAGGAATATGGTTAATTGTATATTCGGACAAATCCTTGCCAGTGCCGAGGTTCATTTTTTTATAGACTTGACGGCTGTCGGCACTAATCATTTCACCATTCATCTGATAACACAATTGTACTGCAAGTTTTGTCTTGCCTGTAGCGGTTGGTCCAAGTATGGTGATTATATTATACTTCATTACAGAGCAAATGTAGTGTGTAATTATTGATAATTCAAAAATAGAGTTTAAATTTATTACGATAATGGGATATCAATACATTTATTATCTTTGCAGTTTTATAAATTTAAAAAGGTTATGCCGAAACGCTATAATGAATATAAGCAGTTGGATTTATCTCAGATAAATAAGGAGATACGTTCATTGTGGGAGGAGAATAAAACGTTTGAAAAAAGTTTGACAGTACGTGAGGGGTTTCCTGATTTTATTTTTTATGAAGGTCCACCTTCGGCAAATGGTGTACCCGGCATTCATCACGTTATTTCACGCACTATAAAAGATTTAGTTTGTCGTTTTAAAACCATGGAAGGTTATCGTGTGAATCGTAAAGCAGGGTGGGATACACATGGTTTGCCTGTTGAACTTGGCGTTGAAAAAACACTTGGCATACATAAGGAAGATATTGGTAAAACTATTTCGGTAGAAGAATATAATGCCCTTTGCAAAAAGGATGTTATGAAATATACCGACCTATGGGAAGAACTGACCAATATGATGGGCTTTTGGATAGACATGGAACATCCTTACATTACGTATGAAAATAAATATATTGAAACATTATGGTGGCTATTAAAACAATTGTTCAACAAAGGTTTGTTATATAAGGGATATACCATTCAGCCCTATTCGCCTGCTGCCGGTACGGGATTAAGCACCCACGAACTTAATCAACCCGGTTGTTATAAAGATATTAAGGATACTACGTTAACCGCTCAATTTAAAATTATAAAAGATACTGTTTCTTCTTTTCTTTTTAACGATACAAATACCGATATTTACTTTCTGGCATGGACTACTACACCATGGACATTGCCTTCCAATACGGCATTAGCCGTAGATGAAAACATAGAATATGCAAAAATCTTAACCGTTAATCCTTATACACATGTTCCTATTACTGTTATTCTTGCCTCAGAACGTATTCCTGCCTATTTTAATGAACAGGGAAAAGATGCTCCACTAAATGATGTGAATGAAAACACAAAAATACTTCCTTATAAAATACTGGCTGTTTATAAAGGCGCATTATTGGCAAATATCCGATATGAACAACTTATTACATGGCATAAACCTGAAAAGGGAGACGCATTTAAAGTTATTTTAGGCGATTTTGTTACCACCGACGAGGGTACCGGTTTGGTACACATTGCTCCAAGTTTTGGTGCAGACGATTTTCGCATGTCAAAACAATACGGACTTGCCTCGTTGACGTTGGTCGATAAGCAAGGACGATTTATTGAAGGATGTGGAGAATTTAGCGGTCGTTTTGTTAAGCAGGCTTATGAAGATGAAGCACATAAACACCCCGAATCGGTGGATGTAGAAATAGCCATCATGCTTAAAAAACAAAACAAGGCATTTAAAATTGAAAAGCATGAACACAGTTATCCACATTGCTGGCGTACCGATAAACCAATTTTATATTATCCGCTCGATTCGTGGTTTATTAAAACTACTGCCTTAAAAGAACGATTAATAGCACTTAACAATACTATAAACTGGCAACCACCTTCAACGGGTTCAGGACGTTTCGGACAATGGCTCGAAAACTTGGTGGATTGGAATTTGTCGCGTTCACGGTATTGGGGCACACCCCTGCCAATATGGGCAACCGCCGATTACAGTGAAATGATTTGTATAGGCTCTTTATCCGAACTGCAATTAGAAATTGACAAATCCATTCAAGCCGGTTTTATGTCATCCAACCAACTAAAAAATTTTGTTCCCGGTGATAATTCTGATGATAACTATCATACCTTCGATTTGCATAAACCTTATGTAGATGCTATTATTTTAGTTTCTCCATTGGGAAAACCCATGCATCGCGAACCCGATTTGATTGATGTTTGGTTCGACTCAGGTGCCATGCCTTATGCACAGTGGCATTATCCATTTGAACATAAAGACGATTTTAATAAATTGTTTCCTGCCGATTTTATTGCCGAAGGGGTTGACCAAACACGCGGATGGTTTTTTACACTTCATACGATTGCCGTTATGCTGTTCGATTCTGTTGCCTATAAAAATATCATCTCTAACGGATTGGTATTAGACAAAAATGGAAATAAAATGTCCAAACGGTTGGGAAATGCTATTGACCCGTTTGACGTAATAAAAAAATACGGTGCCGATACGGTACGATGGTATATGATAACCAATGCACAACCTTGGGACAATTTGAAATTTGATATAGAAGGATTGGAAGAAGTAAAACGTAAATTTTTTGGCACACTCTATAATACGTACTCCTTTTTTGCTCTTTACGCTAATATTGATGGATTTACCGGTACAGAAAAACAAGTACCCATAAATCAACGTCCCGAAATAGACCGATGGATTATTTCACTTCTTCATTCTCTTATCGAAGACGTTCATAAAAATTATGGCAAATATGAACCTACACAAGCAGGACGCTTGATTCAAAATTTTGTTATAGACCATTTGAGCAATTGGTATGTCCGGTTAAATAGAAAACGCTATTGGGGTGGAAATATGGATAAGGATAAATTATCGGCTTATCAGACATTATTTGAGTGTTTAATTCAAATATCAAAATTAATGGCACCCATAGCCCCCTTCTATGCTGAAAAATTGTTTAATGATTTACATGGAAATGAAATGGAATCAACGACATCGGTTCATCATACGTTATTTCCTAAAGCAAATCAGCAGATAATTGACAAAAAACTGGAAGAACGCATGCAACTTGCACAAACTATTACTTCGCTGGTACTGTCGTTACGGCGAAAAGTAAATATTAAAGTACGCCAACCGTTAGGCAAAATTTTAATTCCAGCCATAAATAATCAGTTTATAGAACAACTGCAGCAGGTTAAAGATATTATTTTATCCGAAGTAAACGTAAAGGAGTTGGAATTTGTAGAGGTCAATTCAGATATTATTTTGAAAAAAATAAAACCCAATTTCAAATTGCTGGGACCTAAAATGGGGAAATACATGAAAGAATTGAGCAATGAACTTGGTAAACTGACACAATCACAAATACAACAAATAGAAAAAGATGGTCAGTATATTTTTATTTCCAGTAATGAGACATTCACCATTCTTTTGAATGAACTTGAAATCTATACTCAGGATATACCCGGTTGGCTTATTGCTACGGAAGGCATGATAACGGTTGCCCTTGATATTTCCGTTACGGAAGAATTAAAATTTGAAGGTATTGCCCGCGAATTGGTTAATCGTATTCAAAACATACGCAAGGAAAGCGGATTGGAAGTTACCGATAAAATTATTGTTAACATGCAGAAAGATGAAGTGATGGAAAAAGTAATTGAACGCCATAAAAATTATATATCTTCGCAAACATTGGCAAAAGATATAATTTTTTATGATAATTTGGAACAAAATAATCTGCAAGTCGTAGAAATTGATACTAATTTAAAAATAAAAATTCATATAAGTAAAGTATAATCACCAATTAATATATATATACTATGTCAGAAAAAACAAGGTACTCCGACGAAGAACTTCAGGAATTTAAAGAATTAATTCTTGAAAAACTTGAAAAAGCAAAAAAAGATTATGATTTGCTTAAACAAGCATTAAACAATTCTGATGGAAACGATACCACCGATACATCACCTACATTCAAAGCATTGGAAGAAGGTGCATCGGTGTTATCAAAAGAAGAAGTAGGCCGATTGGCGCAGCGACAATTAAAATTTATTCAACACTTGGAAGCCGCATTAATAAGAATTGAAAATAAGACGTATGGCATTTGTCGTGAAACAGGAAAACTTATTCCCAAAGAGCGTTTAAGAGCAGTTCCTCATGCTACATTAAGCATTGAAGCAAAAAACAGTCAAAGCAAATAATTATTTGAACATTTGATTTATACGAATTTGTCTTGAGCGTATGTATAACCATACACGTCACTTTAGTTTTAATTATCTTGTTAGCAAGTCGGTATTAGGTTTAATTTTTATATAAAATCATGCAGGGTTCTTTTTTGCGGAAAACAGGAAAAGTACATAAGAATAAATAATACCAAAAACGATTTTTTAAGGAGCGACTATTTAAAAAAACGGTATCTTTACCATTGAAAAATTTTAGACGGTGTTTTCAAAAAAAACCTTTTTAACGTGGATATGGAGCATAATGGTATTTTGTTCGTGGGGACAAATTTATAATTTTAATCACTACACCGTTAAAGATGGGTTGCTGCATGAATTTGTTAACGATATTATTCAGGATAGTAGAGGAAATGTATGGATTGCCACAGGTGGCGGATTATCTAAATTCAACGGATTTGAGTTTACTAACTATACCACCAAACATGGTTTGAATTATACACGTTTGCTTGCATTATCCGAAGATAATCGTGGAAATATCTGGATTGGTTCTTCGTATGGTATTAATGTTTTTGATGGGAACCATTTTTTATCACTCAAAGACAAATTGCTGGGAGAAAATGTTCTGGCACTTGAAACCGCGTATGGTAATAATATGTGGATATTAACCGATAATGGATTAAGCATAGCCTGTATTAATAAAAATAAAATATTATTCCGCCGATTCCCTTTTTGTTTTGGTACACATAAGGATATTAATATATTTCAGCAACGCGATAGAAATTATTTTGTGTTGAGCACGAAAAATAACACTATTTATATTGGTTTTGCCGGAAATTTTTATCGATTTCATCAAAAGAAACTGGCTGTAATAAATCTGCCAGACTCTATTCATGTATTATGTGCCATTGAATTAGATGAACATAATTTATTATTGGGGACAAATAAAGGGTTATATTGTTTTGATGATATCCATTTAGTGCTTACTCCTTTTGCTGCTGAATTTTTGAGCAATACTTCCGTAACCAAAATAAAATACAGAAACAATAAACTTTGGGCTATTGCCAAGTGGAAAAATCAGGACGATGCCTCTCTTGTGTGTTTAAAGTTTTCGGATAAAAACTACTTTGTTAAAATTGGAAAACAAAATGGCTTGATAAATTCACCTACTTCTATATTCATAGACCATGAAAATAATATCTGGTGCAGTTCTTATGGCGGATTAAGTATTTTAAGAGGCGAAAGTTTTATTAATTACAATAAAATGAGTGGGCTGGTTGTAAATAGAGTATGGGGTATTACGGAAGATTCAAAACATAGAATTTGGGTAGGCAGCATTGGCGATGGTTTATCTATAATAATAAACGATACCGTCATTCAAAATTATACAATTGACAATGGTTTGCCCGATATGTTTGTAGGAAAAATATTTGAACTGAACGAAAATAGAATGCTAATAGCCACCAATAAACATGGATTATGTCAAGCGGACTACGACAACATACATCAGCAATGGAAATTTAAACAATTGAACTGTGCCATTAATAAGGGAGAAAGCCGTGTGGACGATATCGTTCGCGATAATGACAGTACTCTGTGGATAGCCTCTTCTAAAGGATTGTTCTATTCTAACGACAACATAAATTTTATTCATTATCCGATTACACCAGAAGATACAGGCCAAATATTCATTCAAAAACTTTTATTCTCTTCCATACATGAACTTTGGGTTACGACTAGAGATTATGGTGTTTATGTTAAACGTAACGGTAAATTTTATGCCATAGCGTATGAACTTTTGAAAAATTTGCTTATTGCTTCTATTGATGAAGATTGCGCACATCACATTTGGGTTGCTTCTCAAACCAAAGGCATTATGGATATTTCTCAAAAAAAATTGCAATGGATAGATGAACAAAAAGGATTATCTTCTAACCTTATTTATTTTCTACAACCCGACCTGCATTGTAATTTATGGATAGGTACCAATCTTGGACTTGACAAGATAATGCTGAACACTTATTTTCTAAATAACAGCATTCGAATACGACATTATGATATCAACGACGGATTACAAACATCTGAAATGAATTTGAACGGCTCTATGATAGATTCGCATCAAAATTTATGGTTTGCCACTAACAACGGTGTATTGCGTTACAACTATAGCGAAGATATTGTAAACAGTGTTCCACCTATTATCAATATAACCGATATCAAGTTACATTCCAAGAATGTGGATTGGTTGAATTATACCAATTCGGTAACATCATGGAATCATCTTCCTGTAAATTTAATACTGCCACATACCGACAATCATTTAACGTTTCAATTTGTAGGAATAAGTTTTAAAAATACCAACAAAATACTTTTTTCTTGGAAACTGGAAGGCTTCGATACTAAATGGACACCACCAACAACAAGCCGTCAAGCCATTTATTCCAATTTACCACCAGGAAAGTATATTTTTAAACTTAGAGCCTGCAATAATGAAGGATTATGGACACTTCAACCGGTAACGTTTTTGTTCAAAATAACACCTCCCTATTGGACAACATGGTGGTTTAGACTATTGGTAATTTGTGTTATCTTTTTAGTATTGTATTATTCCTATCGATGGAGAACATTATCACTTCGTAAACGACAAGCAGAACTCGAAAAACAAGTAGAAGAACGTACTGCCGAAATACGGGAACAAAAAGAAAAAATCGAAGCCATACATCATATCGTTGACCAAAGCATTGAATATGCTACACATATTCAAAATTCTGTTTTGCCCTCTGTAGAATGGTTGAAAAAATTCTTTCAAGATTATTTTATTTTTTATAGACCCAGAGATAAGGTTAGCGGTGATTTTTATTGGTGGACCAAAATGAAACACGATAACACATTTGTATTGGCTGTTGCCGATTGTACAGGACATGGCGTTCCTGGAGCCTTTATGAGTATGCTGGGAATTTCCATGCTAAACGAAATTGTAAATAAAGAATATATTGCTCATCCGGCGGTTATACTTAGAAAACTTCGTAAGGAAATTGTGCGTTCATTAAAGGAAACGACACAAGTAGGTGTTTTAAAAGATGGTATGGATATGTCTATTATCAATATTGATTTGAATACACTTATGCTTCAATATGCCGGTGCCAATAACCCTGTTTATATAATAAGAAAGCATAATGCAACATCCCAAGAATCACCAGAAATTGAAAATACAGAAAAAATAAACATAACTTATTTTTTAGAATATAAACTGATAGAACTTAAACCTGATAAAATGCCCATTGGTATTCATGACCGTATGGAAAAATTTACCCTTTGCGAATTTCAATTAATCCAAAACGACTGCATTTATCTTTTTAGTGATGGTTATATTGACCAATTTGGCGGAGATAAGGCAAAAAAAATGATGCAAAAAGGATTTAAAAAACTGTTGCTGGAAATATATGCTTACAGCATGGAAAAACAATGCCATCTGCTGGAACAGTCGTTTATTTCATGGAAAGGTAAACTTGACCAGGTGGACGATGTAACAGTAATAGGAATTAAAATATGATAAAGATATTGACTTACAATTGAACTGCTATACCGACTTGCTAACCAGTTCATTAAAAACAATACGCTTCGCTTTTGTTTTAAAACAGTTAGTTTGTCGGCATGAACCAAAACCAACGAACAAAATTCATTTCATTCTTTTGTTAGCGGTTTATTATTAGAATATATTTCAAAAATACATCAAAAAAGTACAAGAAAGATTAAAAAACTAAAAATGAGTTTTTAAGGGACGAATAATTAACCAGTCTAAAATTTATAAACAAATCCGATATTAAAATGTATTCCGCTCATGGATATCCAGTAATTTTCCTTACCACCATTATTGTTTATAACAGTAAGAGGGGAATTATCCTTATTCACAATCTTACTGTATTTCGTAAAATAATAAGAAGATACTATATAAATACCTGTATTTTTTGACCAATAATGAATAAAACCTATGCCGGGCTCTAAAAAATAACTGCTTGCACTAACTTTTAATGAAGTACTATTTTCTTTATATTTAAAAGAACTCGTACCTAATGTAAGATTTAAAAAAATGCTTGATTTTTCCTTTGCCTTAAGAAAATATTTTAACGATAGTCCCATATTAAATGTATTTGCCTGCTTCTGTGTAGAATCTTTATTGGTAAGAAAGCCTACTCGTTCAAACATGATACCAGCATTAAATTTACGAGATAAATAGTAGGAGCCTTCTAATTGTAATAACCCTGTAACAGCAATACTTGCATTATTATCAGGGTCGTTATTTTTCATGGCATACCATCCAAAACCAGTTCCTGCTTTTAGTTCAAAACTATTTCTTGAGTAAGAAAACAATGTATCATCATATTCTTGGGCATTTCCTTTTAATGAAAATAGAAAAAAAAACGAAAAAAAACTTATGAAAATGAATTTCATTTATTAATAAATTAACTATTCACATACCCATTTTGTAGTTTGATTCCCAACAGTTACAGGTTCTTCACTTTCTTTTTCATCTAATTCTGAATCACAATATTTATTCGTTGAACCTTCTTGAATGACTGAATCGCCCGAAAGGTTGGTGGTAACTGATTTGCAATTTTTACAATCTTCGGTACAGGCAAAGAAAGAAAAAGTTAATAACAAGGCTATTAATATTTGCTTCATAATTATTTTTTTGCAAAAATAAAAAATAAATTTATACCAAAATATTTTTGGGGGAAAATTCTTGTAAAATATTAATTTTTGAAACAAATTCAAGCAGGCATGACAGCGCAACAAATTAACGAGATAAAAAATTCTTTCATCCATTGAATTATTCCTTTTTTTATTATAATCATAAGTTAATCATTTTCATGCTATTATAATATTAAGATTATTGTAAGAATAACTATCACCAAAAAAAACATTATTTCAAAAAACACATCTGATTTTACATTAATTTTGAAAAAAATTCAGAGGCACCCTATCATGATAGATGAAATTACACGACAGCGTATTCTTGACACCGCCCAAATTGTTGAAGTAGTGAGCGAATTTGTACAGTTAAAAAAAAGAGGTTCCAATTATATCGGATTATGTCCATTTCACAATGAAAAAACGCCTTCTTTTTCTGTTTCTGAAAGCAAAGGTATTTATAAATGTTTTGGTTGTGGAAAGGCTGGCAATGTAGTAAATTTTCTTATGGAGCATGAAAAAATTTCCTATCCCGATGCACTTCGCTGGCTTGCTAAAAAATATCACATCGAAATACAGGAAAAAACACTCACCAATGAAGAAATAGCATTGCAAAATGAGCGTGAAAGCATAATGATTGCAATAAAAAATGCTCACGAATTTTTTGTTAACAGTCTTCATAATACCGACGAAGGGAAATCGGTAGGCTTGTCATACCTTTACCAACGTGGCTTTAATGATAACGTTATTAAAAAATTTGCCGTAGGTTATTCTCCCTTATATGAAAAAGCGTTTTCTGTTTATGCCATAAACAAAGGATTCAAAACCGATATTTTGCAAAAAGCAGGACTCATCAACAAAGGTTTTTTTGATAATTTTACTGGAAGAATTATCTTTCCCTTATATAATTTAAGTGGCAATGTAGTTGGTTTCACGGGACGCATATTGAGCAATGAAAAATCGGCAAATAAATACTTCAATTCACCCGAAACAGAAGTTTTCCATAAGGGACGGCTGCTTTTCGGGTTGTTCCAATCTAAACATGCCATTGTTGACAAAAATAAATGTTACCTCGTAGAAGGCAATATGGATGTTCTGGCGATGCATCAAAGTGGCATTGAAAATGCTGTAGCCTCATCGGGAACAGCATTGACCGTAGAACAAATAGGATTAATAAAACGTTTTACTCGAAACATTACCATTCTTTACGATGGCGATTCGGCGGGTATTAAAGCTGCCATGCGTGCTATTGATTTGCTTTTACAAGAGGGCATGAATGTTGGCGTTGTGCTTTTACCCGATGGACATGACCCCGATTCATATAGCAAAGCCGTTTCACAAAACGAATTTTTACAATATCTTAAAAATAACGAACAGGATTTTACTCATTTTAAAAGTAAGGTATTGTTGAACGATGTTGACAGTGACCCTATCAAAAGAGGGAATGCTATAAAAGATATTGTTGGCAGCATAGCACTTATACCCGATAAAATGTTGCGTTCCATCTTTATTAAAGATACTTCCAATTTGTTCCAAATAGAAGAGAGCATATTGTATGACGAAATGAATACCCTATTGCTTCAAAAGAAAACTTCCTTAACAGACATCACTTATCAAAAACCAATCGTCGTTCAACAGGATTCTATTCAACTTCCTGCATTTTTGGACAATTGTTATGCCGAAGAAATAGAATATGAAATACTTCGAATTCTTTTACTTTATGGAAACGAAACATTTCAACAGACGTACGATGAAGAAAATAATGAAATCAGTAAATCTATCTCTGTAGCAGAGTATATTATTAATGATTTATTAAACGATGAATTAGAATTTAAAAATTTGGTGTACAAGCAAGTCTTCGAACTTATAAATCAGCAAATTAATGTTTATAAATATATTGATATAAAACCACTCATTTCGCACGAAAATGAACAAATTCGTGAAATAGTTTCTTCATTATTATTTACTCCCTATTATAGTGGCAAACAACAATCACAAAGCGATTCTCTTTCAAAATATTTTAAACGCATGGGTATTTATGTCCGCAATGAAAAAGAAATGTTGAACGATATTATCAGTCAATTATTATTGCGATATAAATGGAAACTGCTTGAAATTGCCATTAAAGATACTAGTATTAAATTAGAAAAAGCACAAAAGGCTCATTTAGATGAATATCAGTTAGACCAATTATTACAAAATATTCAAACGTTAACCGGGCTTATTAAAGAAATTTCTCATCGCTTAAATCTGGTGATACGAAAATAATGGCAATTAATACCAAACCGCTCACAAAAGAATGAAAATGTGCATCCTCGTTGCAAACGAGGACGAAGTAGAGGTTTGGTATAAAAAAGCATTTCCCCCTCTCCGATAAGAACGGTATAAATGTTGAAAACTTTTTTAAAATAAAATTTGGTGGAATGAAAAAAAAAGTTATACCTTTGTGTGTGTAAATTTATATACGGAATTATAAAATGAACTATTTAATACACACATTCAATATTGCTCACATGAACAGCATTTTATCAAAACAATCAACTATGGATAATGAAGATATAAACGTAATGGTAAGTTTACACAGATGTTACAAGCAAGCCGAAAAAAAATAAATCAAAGAAAAACAATGAAATTTTTGTTGCAAAAAAACCAAAAAAATAGAAATGCCAACACGAAACAGCACTTCTCACAAAAACACACAAACCAACGCACGCAACCAATTTTTTGCTGGAAAAGCTGTTCTCTTACTTGCGCACAAGAAGAAGAATTAAATATAACCAAAATTAATTATTCATGGATTACAGTAACCAACGTGACAAAACAATAATCCTGAAAGAAAAAGGGAAAGTTCACCAGATCGCAATCGAAGATATAGTTTATATTGAAGGTGATAGTTATTTATCAACTTTGCATACAAAAGATAGGAATAACCCTCTGACTTTTTCATTACTTCTTAAACAAATTGAAGAGAAAGTGAATGGATATGGTTTTTGTAGGATTAACAGAAACATCATAGTAAATTTAAAGTATTTTAACACCTTTGTTTCTGACAAAAAGAGATGTTTTAAAACTACAACAGGGGTAGAAATGAATGTTTCAAGAAGAAAATGGCATATTTTCAAAGATAATATTCGAGAATAGAATACCGCTTATTTGTAAAAACAAACCACTTATTTGAAAAGACATACCGCTTATTAGATAAAATGACCACTTCGTAGAAACCCAGTTTTTGTTCATTACCTTTGTATTAGTTTTAGAATTTATGGCCATAATGCTAAACAAGTGAAAAGGGTGATGCCACTATAAATGCAGCCCATTAATCTAAAAATATGAGATATGGAAAATTCCAAAGATTTTTTAAGTAAAGAGGAGCTTAATCTGGTAACTGGGGGTGTTTCTCAAAGTGGAATATTTGCCAGTAATGACAAAAACTCAATTACAGGACCAGCTTGCACTGGTTCAACATGTAAACCGGGATGCACTGGCGGATGTATATCTGGTTGTATCCCATGCTGCATAATAATTTCAAATAAAGATGGATCCGGCAAATGACAATTTGGAATTATTTATTGAAAGAGTGGTAGATAAATTTGCCACTCTTTCAATTTTCTATTCATTACAAGTTACTTCAACAGTATTTTCAACCTAAGAAAAATTTAAAATTCTAAACATATGAAAAAGAGTATCGATTTTTTAAACAAAGAGGAACTTCATCTTGTTACTGGTGGGTTTGCATTGCGAAGCATTTTTTCTAACCAAAATTGTAGTACTATGGTGGGGCTAGTTTGTTCTTGGTCTTGTAAAGCAAATGCATGTCAAACAGGTTGCTTAAATGGATGCCAAAGTGGTTGTATGGTAATCTCTACTCAAAATGGATATCAAAAAGTATGATAAATGAGTATAGGGAAAGTGCATAAACAACCTGTTTTTCTTTGTTTTTACCGTCTTAAAAAGGGCACGAAGGTCACATCGTCCATTTGGGTTTGGGAAAAAATGTTTTTTAAGGTACAATTGTTTTTGTAAATTGATTCAAATGCTCATTTCAAGAAAATATAGGATTGTTTCAAGTATTAAATATCAAAATGTATGAACAAAATATTAGTTTTAAATCCAGATTATATATTACGCAATGATATTAATCGAGTTATACTAACCTCTAAGGAAGGCGGAATATCAACTTTCGTTCATCCCTTGCAGGCTATGATAATTAGTTTTTTTGATCAGCCATTAGAATACTCGGTTAACCTTAAACGCATCAGCCATTCCCTTCACTTACCGATTAATGTAATAGAAGAGTTTGTTTCTAAGTTAACAAATAATTCTGAAAAAATATGGATTGGAGAAGGTAAAAATGCGAGTCATTATCCAGAAAATATTTTAATTAATCGGCCATCCAATTATAGGGAACAAGGGTATCATTTTAAAGATTTTATGATAGATGGGAAAAAGGTTGACTTGGTTTCAAGAAGATTCCAAATCCCAATTGAGGCAATTCTCATAATAAATACCCTTTGTTTTACTGATTGCACGTATTGTTATGCTGACAGACGGCAAAAATTTGATTTAAAAATCCCTTTCGAAAGATTGGCTGAGATAATAGTTGAAGCAAAAGAATTAAAATTTCGAAAATTTGACATAAGTGGTGGTGAGTTTTTCCTACACAAGAATTGGGAAAAATTGCTTCAACTTTTAATATCAAATGGATTTAATCCGACAATTCCCACTAAAATTCCTTTGTCAATTCAACAAGTATCAAAACTCAAAGATTTAGGATTGAAGGAAATTCAAATTTCTCTTGATTCTATTGACGCGGATATTTTATCAAGTACCTTAAATGTTTCCAAAAGCTATTGGAAGCAAATGAATGAAACAATTCACGAATTGGAAAAAGAAAAAATACATTTTAGGGTTAATACGATAGTTACAAGGTATAATGCTAGTTTCAATGCGATAGTCAAATTAGTTGAATATTTATTGGATTTCGAGTACTTCAATGATATCACCATTGGCTGTGTTGGGTACTCACATTACAAATCATCACAGCATAATGCTACAATAATGCCAAATCGAGTAGAAGTTGAATTAGTTTTCAGTCTTTTACGTGACAAATATATCAACAATAAAAAAGTGACTATAAGTGGATTGACTTTCTTTAAAGATAATTTTCATATGTCGCATGATTCATTCTTTAAAAAAGCTTTATGTACAGCAAATTTTCAAGGGTTCATTATTCTTCCTGATGGAAAAGTAACAATATGTGAGGAATTATATTGGCATCCAAGATTCATAATTGGAGATTTGACCAAACAAAGCATAATGGAGGTCTGGAATTCTGAAAAAGCCAAAAATTTGGTTTATTTAAATAGGGATTCTATAAGAGCACATAGCCCATGCCACGATTGTGATTTGTTTGATGCCTGTCACCAAAACGGCGGGAAATGTTGGCGAGAAATTATTAAATCATATGGCGATCAGAATTGGGATTATCCTGATCCTCGTTGTCCATTTGCTCCTGAACCTATTAACAATATATACATTGGATGAGAAATATTTTATTTCATAAAAAATATTTCTCCGTTTTCTTAAAGATATTTTTGGCATGTAGCTTACTTTCCTTTAGCATTTTGGTTTGTGCGCAAAAACCGTATTTAAGAAAACTTCAAGGATTTGTTGCAGACAGCATAACACATAAACCCCTTGCTTACGCAACTGTTCAAATTTTTGGTTTAAGAGATAGTGTGTTCTATTCTGGTACAATATCAGATACCATTGGATATTTCAGCTTCTCAGAAATTATAGTGCCCTCTTTTTATTTGGTGTTTACTTATGTTGGATATGAACAAAAAATTTTAATTTCCGAGTCAAATTCAAAAACGAATATTGACATGGGTTACGTTTTCTTAAAAGAAAATATATTTGAGTTGAAAGAGGTTGCAATTATAGATAACTTACATTATATTATGAATGTTGATCGATCAATTTACCGGCCAGACAGTGCTGATTTGGCGAATTCTGTTACTTCACTCGACCTATTTCAGCGGATCCCTGAACTAAAAGTGGATAAAATCTCAAAAAGCGTTTCAATAATTGGAAAACCAACAATGATTTTAATAAACGGCAATATGCAACAAGGAATTGATGTTAATACTATTAATCCAAAAGATATTGAGAAAGTTGAGGTAATAAATAATCCATCATCAAGATACAGTTCAGAATATGAGGGCGTTATTAATATTATTATGAAAAAAGAACTCACTAGTGGTTTTACTGCATTAGTAAGTTCAGATTATCAGGTTAGTAAAAAGAATGAATCATTACTTATGTTACAATATGCTACGAAAAAGGTCAGGTTATTCGGAAATTATTATTTCAACTATTGGTCTATACCCATTGAAAATACAATTGATAGAACTCAATACGTTAATAACTTAACAACTAAATATAATTCAGTTTACACTACATATAAAAAGGAATATGCACATACTGGAAAATTCGGATTGGATTACTACCACAATGATAAGACCTATATTAATTTCATTGCACAAATAAATTCAGATAAGCAAAATGATTTAGACAATTTCATATCTGAACAACAGACAGGAAACTCCGATATTTATTTATTAAATTCAGAACAAACCTCTAAAGATCATTTTTTATTCCAAAATTATTCACTCTATTTTAAGAAAGAAATTAATTCACTTGGAAAACAATTGAGTTCAGATATTAATTTTTATCACTTGAATTCAGAAAATAATACTGATTATTCAGACACATATTTTTCCCCTGACACAAATGTCCTACATCGAAGTCAAATGGATATTGGTAATAAAAAATCGGTGAATTATCATTTAGATTATGTTCATCCGTTTTCTGAGCGATCAAGATTTGAAACAGGTTTGCAATATTATTATCAGGGTTTTAGAAACGAAATCGATCAAAATGGATTAGCTTCAGCATTTAAATATATTGAACATAAACCAACTTATTACATTGATTATTATACTGAAATTAAAAAATTTAATATCAGGGCTGGTATTAGATATGAATTTTCCAGAAGGAATGTTGATGATAGTATATTTAATGGTTCTATTTTGCTTCCGTCATTCAGGCTTTCACGAAAACTTGGAAACCACATTGTAAGCTTAAATTATAATAAGCGATCCTATTATCCCACGATTTGGCAGCTATCACCTGAAGTAACTATGATTGATTCAGTTAATTATTCTTCGGGTAATCCATTTCTTTCTGCACAACTGAATAATATTTATGAAATCAATTATCAATTCAGGAATGGATCTAATGTTGTTTCTTCAACCATCTACCACATTTTTTCTAAGAATGTTATAAGAAGTGTTTATTCGTTGGATGGTGACACTTTAGTGAGAAAACTTTATAACGTATCAAAAAGAAAAGTTTATGGTTTTAAAACAACTGGATCATTTCAAATAGGGAAAGATTTGGAATTGCAATCTTTTTTTGATCTTTTTTTTGATGAATATTCTTATCAGGAGGACAAATCAGATATATTAACATGGCAAATTGAATTTTCAATTGATTATAATACACCAATTGGATTATATGTTGGCACTGGTTTCGGATATACAAATAAAATATTGTATCCTCAAGGTTATATTAAAAATGTTCCTCAAATAAATATCATCTATATCCAGAAATCTTTATTTAAAGGCTATGGCTCGGTCATGTTATCATACCAAAACCTTTTTAAAAATATTACGACCAACTATTTAAGTGAAAATTTATTTAATCAGAAAAGTTCATTAGTAGTATCAAATTCTGGTTTTTTAGTAAGGTTCACTTACATGTTTGTAAAAGGAAAGAAAATTGAAGACAAAAGAAGACCGGAATATTTTGAACAAGATTTAAAATAGATATTTTGCTTGGCATTCACATGGGTAAATTTAAAAGTGAAATACAATTGGATAGTATGGATTGCGGAATTACCTGTTTAAAAATGGTATCGCAATTCTATAAAAAAGTGTTTGATTTAGATTATCTACGTAATATTTGTTTTGCGTCAAAAAAGGGAGTTACCTTACTTTCAGTCAGCGAAGCTGCGGAACAAATAGGTTTCAAAACAATTGGTGGACGATTAACCTTTGATAAGCTGGAAAAAGAAGCCCTACTTCCTTGTATCGTACATTGGAACCAAGAGCATTTCGTTGTAGTTTACAAGATTAAGCAAAAGAACCTTTTCCGAAAACAAACCATAGTTTACATCTCCGACCCTGCAGTTGGCCTTATTAACTTCACCGAAGAAGAATTTAAACAGCATTGGATTAGCACAAAATCAAGAGGCGAAGACAAAGGCATTGCATTGCTTTTAGAACCAACACAAGAATTTTACAATCAGGAAGGTGATAAAATAAATCGAAGTAGCATGAAATTCCTTTTCACCTATTTTATGCGATACAAACGTTTTTTCGGGCAACTCATTATCGGGCTGTTATTGGGCAGTTTGTTTCAGCTTATTTTTCCATTCCTTACACAGGCCATTGTTGATATTGGCATCGCCAATAAGAACATTGGTTTTATTTATCTAATCCTTTTAGCACAAATGGTACTGATCATAAGCCGCATGTCAGTCGAATTTATAAGGCGGTGGATACTTTTGCACATTGGCACCCGGATAAATATTTCACTCATCTCCGACTTTTTTATCAAACTCATGAAATTGCCCATGAGTTATTTCGATACCAAACTTACAGGCGACATTTTGCAACGAATTGCCGACCATTCCCGGGTTGAACAATTTATTACCTCACGTAGCCTTAATACGATATTTTCTCTTTTCACACTCATCATTTTCAGCATTGTTTTATGGATTTATGATGTTTGGATATTTTTCATATTCTTTGTTGGCAGCATAATTTATATTTTGTGGATTCTGGTTTTTCTTAAAAAACGACGTGAGCTTGATTTCAAATATTTTGAAGTACATGCAAGAAATCAAAACATAACATACCAACTTATACAGGGTATGCAGGAGATTAAGCTGCAAAACACCGAAAAACGCCATCGTTGGGAATGGGAAGATGTTCAGGCTGATTTGTTTCATATTAATACTGCATCACTAAAGCTTCAGCAAACTCAGGAGGTAGGAAACCTTTTTATCAATGAGGTGAAAAATATTCTGATTACTATAGTAGCTGCCCTCGCTGTTATCAACAACGAAATGACGCTTGGAATGATGCTCGCCATACAGTACATTATTGGTCAACTTACTTTACCCATTGAGCAAACCGTTGATTTTATTCATGACCTTCAGGATACTAAGATCAGTTTGGAACGGATTAACGAAATCCATAATATGGAGGATGAAAACACAGGACGGCCTATTCAGAAACAAAATTTGGAAAATCTAGCTATTAAAATCGAAAACTTGATGTTTCAATATGAGGGACCACACTCAAAGAAAGTGCTGAATGATATTAATTTAACTATCAAACCAGGTGAAGTAACAGCAATAGTAGGAGCAAGCGGTAGTGGTAAAACCACATTGATTAAGTTGTTATTACAATACTACAATCCGAGTGGAGGAAAAATCTTAGTAGGAAACCATGATTTGCAAAAATTCAATTCCACATGGTGGCGCAATAAATGTGGCGTGGTTATGCAAGATGGTTTCATTTTTTCGGAAAGTATTGCCCGCAACATTGCGGCAAGTGAAAATGAAATTGATAAAGAAAAACTTGCTTATGCAGCAAGAATTGCAAATATACATGACTTTATTATGGAATTACCTTTAAAATACAATACACTAATTGGCAACGAAGGACAAAACCTTAGCCAGGGACAGAAACAAAGAATTTTAATAGCGCGGGCAGTTTACAAAGACCCAGCTTTTATATTTTTCGATGAAGCCACCAATGCTCTGGATGCCAATAACGAAAAAGCAATTGTAGAAAATCTACAGGAATTTTATCGGGGCAAAACTGTTGTGGTGGTTGCCCACAGATTAAGTACGGTGAAAAATGCTGATCAGATTGTTGTGCTGGATGAAGGAAAAATAGTGGAAATTGGTAACCACAAAGAACTCACACAGAAAAAGGGGGCATATTTTAATCTTGTTAAAAATCAACTGGAACTTGGAAATTAACTTGTTACTGTAATTGGATTATATTGGACGAAAAAGACAACATAGAATTAAGAAGTGAGAAAGTAAGAAGTCTTATTGGTCAAATACCACCCGTTATTATCAGGGCAGGCATATCAGTTATCTTCATCATCATCCTGGTTTTACTAATCGGTTTATGGGTTTTCAAATTTGAATACACCATAAAAACCACAGCGACTATTTATCAAAATATTGACAGTTTGATCATTCAACTGAAAATTCCGGCAAATGAAATAAGCAAAATAAAAACCGGACAAAAAGTAATTTTAGACTTTAATAACGTACCAAACCTCTTCAATGAAAAAATGGTAACAGAAATACAAAACATACCCAACACACTTGAAATAAAAGAAGATGGCGGATTTTACACGGCAGAGATAATTTTACCGGGAAAAACTAAGATTGAATCGGGTAGAACACTATCCATCAAAAAAGAAATAAAAACAAATGCTAAAATTGTAACAGATAAGATAAGTCTTTTCGACCGAATTATGGAACCAATCATGACAATGTTTAACAAAAGGGAATGAAATCCAGCCATTCGCAGTCGTAAGCACATTTGCAAACCGCACAAACCTACACACGACCAAAGTTTGCAAAAGAGCTTCCGCCTCTCCAGCCCGAGTAACCGCCTTTCAGGACGGTTTTAGGTTTGCCTACGCTCAAAAAAACAAAATAAATTTGTACATTGTGGACAGGTCAGTACAGATTGACAACGATAAGAAAATAAAAGCTAAATAAATGACAAACAGACTGATATGTATGAACACCAGTTGCCAACAAGCGGTATAGTTAATTGCCGGTGCAGTGTGTATTCGAGCAGCACTGCTCGTATCAAAAGTCATTGTAACTTGGTAGGAAAGTGCTTCGAAATCGGCAACTAACCATACCGCCAGCCGTTAGCAAGTCGGTATAAAGTAAAAGTCAATTTACTTGCTTTGATATTCAGAAACCCATGCAGGGTCGTCCAATGATTTAAGCAAATCTAAAAGATTTTGCCCATAAAAATAATCGTTTATGGTTTTTATACCAAAATGTTGTAACATTTGCATTTGTCCTTCGCTTGGTATTCGTGGCTTAGCAGCCCATCCCTTAGCCGAAGGTGAATTATCATAAGGATGCTCTGCATATCGTAATTTCCACAAATCACCTATCACTTCGGGACCATTAAGACCAGCCTCTTTAAGCAAATTCTTGCCTTCTGGGTTAGCCACAGACTGTTGAATGCCGATTATTTGATGAAGCCAATTCTGTTGCCCCATAAAAATTCTATTTACGACATCTCCCTTATTATTTATTTCTATGATGGCAAACGTTATTAACCCATCGTAGTTGGGCTGAAGACTTATACCAAAATATTTTTTGGTCATATTTGTACTGTCATGTTGGGAATAAATACCCGATACCATTAAGGTAAACATTAAAAGAAAAAAAATTTTTTTCATGAAAGATTAAAAAAATCCAACAAAGATAAGAAGCATTTTTAATACAAAAAATAGAACTAGTATGCCTAATAAATCTTGTATTCTACCAATCGTTGTCGGTAAATATCGCCACGAATTATACGCTGCTCAATGGGAACATTTTGCATAACATACGCCTGACTTATCTGGATAGACACTTTTTCTATCAGACCAATGTGCTTAGAAAAACGTTCGTAATCCCAATACTTGTCAATGATTGTTTCCAGTTTTTGGTGCATGACCAAACAGGTTGAATCAAATCCGTTCCACGAAACATCAAGACTATCGATGGAGTATGTTTGAGACCCCAGCGTGTTAAAACTATTTCCATCCCACGTTACGTTTAACGCAACCGGAAATATCAATTTTACATAACGCACATTTTCTTCAACCTTATGTTCCTGATGGTCGTAATACTGACTCGTCCATACATCGGTTAAATTCCAATTTTGTGTTGTATCGCTACGCTGATAACGTTCTATCCGATATGCTGGTTTGCCTGTGTTATCAGCAAATGTACTTTCTATATATTCTTTAAGATAATAACGCTGAGTATCATTAATATTGATGGGGGCATCTATATGTACCGTTTCTACCCAATAAATATATTCATTCTTTACCTGTAACGGATAATAAGAAAAATCGTTCGATGTGGAAATAATATCGTTACTTTTTCTACAGGAGTAAAAAAGTATAAAGACAAAAAATACCATCAATTTTATATGAAACGACATAAAAAATATTATCCGTAATTCAGTTCAAATATACGTTCTTTTTTTATTTCAATAAATATTTTTAGTATGATAATTATTTTTTGAATAAAAATACATACCTTTAAACAAATTTTTAATTTGTGAGAACATCCTTAAAACATAAGAAGTTGTCGTTACAAAGCCTTGACTATAATGGAAAATTGTTTTCACTGTCGTTGTACTTAAGCAATCTTTTTTATCAACTATTATTTTATCGAATAAGTTCAACAATATTTTAATCGGAGCATTTAAAATTTATAAATATGGAAGAAAATAAAAAAGACAAACAGTCGGTATTAAAAGAAAAAATGAAAGCCTTGCAATCTACTATCGACAAAATAGAAAAAGATTATGGCAAAGGCGCCATCATGAAACTGGGTGACGAAGAAAAGGTAAAAGTAGATATTATTCCTTCGGGGAGTATAGCGTTAGATGCAGCCTTGGGCATAGGCGGTTATCCACGTGGCAGGGTTGTAGAAATTTTTGGACCAGAATCGTCTGGAAAAACAACACTGGCATTGCATGCAATAGCCGAAGCACAAAAGAATGGTGGCATTGCAGCATATATTGATGCGGAACATGCCTTTGACCGCACGTATGCCGAAAAATTAGGTGTCGATTTGGACAATCTATACATTTCACAACCCGATAATGGCGAACAAGCACTTGAAATAACAGACAGCCTTATTCGTAGCGGTGCCATTGATATTGTCGTTATCGATTCGGTGGCAGCACTTACACCCAAAGCAGAAATAGAAGGAGAAATGGGCGATTCAAAAATGGGACTTCAAGCAAGGCTTATGTCGCAAGCATTACGTAAACTCACCGCCAATATTAGCAAAACAAAAACATGTTGCGTCTTTATTAATCAACTGCGTGAAAAAATTGGCATTATGTTTGGCAATCCTGAAACAACCACCGGCGGTAATGCGTTAAAGTTTTATGCTTCCGTTCGCCTCGACATTCGCAAAATGAGCCAGTTGAAAGATGGTGAAGAAGCCACCGGCAATCGGGTTAAAGTTAAAGTGGTAAAAAACAAAATGGCACCTCCTTTTAAAAAGGCTGAGTTTGATATTGTTTATGGTGAAGGCATTTCGCGTATTGGTGAAATTATTGACCTGGGTGTTGAACACAATATTATCAAGAAAAGCGGTTCATGGTTTTCATACAACGATATTAAACTGGGACAAGGTAGAGATGCCGTTAAGCAACTCATGACCGATAATACAGAACTAACGAACGAAATTACCACTAAAGTGCGTGCAATTATTACCGAAAAATAAACCGTTGGATATGATGAAGGAGCGAATTTCTGTTATATTATTTATAATAGGAATAATGGTGTGTTGTAATAATCCACCAGCGGAGAATACAATAAATATTTCAAAAGGAGACTCTATTTCCATTAAAAGTATTTCACGCAATATACGAAATAATCCTAAAAATGCTGAATTGTTCAGTAAGCGTGCTACGATGTATTGGCAAATGCATCGTACCGACAGTGCAATTAATGATGCTTCCATAGCATATAGATTAGATTCGTTAAACGAAAAATATGCGTTGGAATATGCAGAATATCTTTTTAAATCTGTTAAGACCAATGATGCCATATCGTTACTCATACGTTATTTGAATAATAAAAAAGAAAGAGTAGCCGTGGTAACTCGTATTGCCCAATATTATTTATATTTAAAAGATTACAGGCAGGCAAAGGAATATATAGATAAAGCCTTTCTTATAAACAGTCAATTTCCCGAAGCCCATTTTATTAAAGGTATGTTTTTGGTAGAAAACAACAAACCCAACGATGCCATTAAAGCCTTTCAATCGGTTATTATGTACGACCCCAATTATTATGAAGCCTATATTATGCTTGGTCTTTTATCGCAAGAATTGAACGATTCGTTAGCCCTTCAGTATTATAAAACAGCCTCACAGTTGAAACCCAACGAACCTCAACCATACTATAATATGGGATATTATTATCAAGAAAACGGTAAATACGATAAAGCCTTTGAGATGTATAACTATATTTTAAGACACGTGGATAAAAAATATTCCAATGCTTATTTCAATCAAGGTTATATATATATGCGATATCTCAAAAATTATCAAAAGGCATTGGCTTATTTTGATTCGGTTTTGTTTATTGAACCAGACAGAGTGGAAGCCGTTTATAATAAAGGATACTGTTTTGAAATGATGAACGATTACACGTCGGCTCGCAGTATGTTTATTAAGGCTAAATCCATTATTCCCAACTATCAACTTGCTATCGACGGTTTAAATAGATTGGATAAAAAAACACATTAAAATAAAGGTATATGAATATGAATAGAAAATTTTTCCTGTTGGCAGTAGCCGTATCTTTAATAACGGGCTGCAACGTAAATCAAAAAAACAATCTTTCTTCTTCAGCGAAAGATATGTTTGATTCATTAGCAAACCAGCCCATTACCGAAAAACGGGTAACCCCCGAATTACTATGGAAATTTGGAAGAATTAATGAATTTGATGTCTCTCCCGATGGTAAAAAAATAGTTTATAGTGTAACTCGTTATTCCATTGCTGCCAATCAAGGAACTTCCGATTTGTTTATAGCCGACATTCATGGCGGCGACGCAATTCATTTAACTACTTTTACCGGTTCAGAATTCAACCCACGCTTCAGTCCCGATGGCAAAAAAATAGGCTTTATTGCCGAAGAAAGTGGAACACCTCAATTGTGGGAAATAAACCTTGATGGTACTAATCCAAAACAAATATCATACGTAAAAGATGGTATAAACAGTTTTGAATATTGTCCCGATGGGAAGAAAGTGTATTATACCAAAGACATTCAAATATCACCCGTTTTATCGGACATATATCCCGATTTGCCCAAAGTTAATGTTCATATAGCAACAACATTGATGTATCGCCATTGGAATCATTGGGAAGACGGAGCATATAGCCATATCATGGTGGCAGATTTAACAGCCGACTCGCTGACAAATGCCATAGATATTATGAAAGGCGAACCGTATGACAGCCCTCTTTCACCTTATTTTGAAAGCAACGAAATAGCATGGAGTCCAAATGGCAAAACCATTGCCTATACCTGTAAAAAAATGACCCCCAACGAATATGCCATCAGTACCAATAGCGATATTTATTTATACGATGTAGATTCAAAATCTACCATCAACTTAACAGAAGGCATGCCTGGTTATGACAAATATCCGGTGTTTTCACACAATGGCAAATACATGGCTTGGATGAGTATGAAAACACCCGGTTATGAATCGGACAAGATGCAATTGTTGGTGTATGATTTGGAAACAAAAAAGAAAATAGACTTAACCGAAAATTTTGACCAGAATGCCAGTAATTACCAATGGAGTCAAGACGACAAGACGATTTATTTTATTTCAGAAATAAGAGGGACAAAGCAGGTATATGAAGTTAATCTGGATACTAAATTTATTAAACCAGTAACGCAAGGGATTCACGACATTAATGAAATCAAATTAGTTAATAATACTATGATTGCATCAAAAACATCTATGAAAATGGCTACTGAACTTTATAACATCAATATAAGCGATGGCAATTTGAAACAAGTAACGTTTGTAAACAAAAATATTTACGACAACGTTACTATGGGTGAAGTTAGGAGCCGCTGGGTAAAAACGGTGGACAATAAGGAAATGCTGGTATGGGTAATTTATCCCCCTAATTTTGATTCTACCAAAAAATATCCTGCCATATTATATTGTGAAGGTGGTCCTCAAAGTATGGTGAGTCAGTTTTTCAGTTTTCGCTGGAATTTTCAAATTATGGTTGCCAACGATTATATCATAGTAGCACCCAATAGACGAGGATTGCCTGGTTTTGGTCAGGAATGGAATGCAGAAATATCGGGCGATTATGGTGGATTGAATATGCAAGATTATTTATCTGCCATAGATAATATGAAAAAAGAGCCATACATAGATGCCGAACATCTTGGCTGCGTAGGTGCAAGTTACGGTGCGTTTTCTGTTTACTGGCTTGCCGGGCATCACCAAAAACGTTTTAAAGCATTTATAGCCCATTGTGGCATGTTCAATCTCGAAAGTCAATATGCAGCCACCGAAGAAGAATTTTTTACCAACCACGATTTGGGTGGACCATTCTGGGAAAAAGACAATAAAATTGCGCAGCGTTCTTATCAAAACAGTCCTCACAAATTTGTTCAATATTGGGATACACCCATATTAATTATTTCGGGCGAACACGATTTTAGAATTCCCTATACCGAAAGTTTACAGGCATTTAATTGTGCACAATTGCGTGGCATTCCAAGCAAACTGTTAATATTCCCTGAAGAATCGCATTTTGTCTTAAAACCGCAAAACAGTATTTTGTGGCAACGTGAATTTTTTGGATGGCTTGATAGATGGCTAAAACCTAAACCATAGAACATAAAAAAAGCCTTGCAAAAATGCAAGGCTTTTTTTATAATAGCATCCCAATTATTTTTTCTTGCCGCTTTTGGTCTGAGCGTTAGCAATAGAATCTGCCTGAACCTTAGCAATAGAATCTTGTTGTGCTTTAGCAATACTGTCCAAACGCATTTGTTCAGCCTGTGCTTTAGCAATTGAATCTTGCATTAAAGAATCTTTTCTCAAAGAATCTAATCTTGCTTGTTCAGCAGCCTTTTGGTCTGCATTACTGCAGGCTGCAAATGACATCATGCCTGCAATCATTAAAAGTCCAAATAACTTCTTCATAGGGTATAAAATAAATTTATTGGTTAAATCGGTGCAAATTTATAACTATTTCTAATACATTGTTCATTTATTATTATTTTTTTTTAAGAACTATAATAAGCAATTAATCAATCATTTATATATATAATTCTCCCATTTGTTAATTAAAAATTGCATATCATCGGGTAGTTTTGAGTCGAAAAAAAGATATTTTTTGGTTCTTGGATGTAAAAAACCTAACGATTTTGCATGAAGAGCATGTCGTGAACAAACAGAAAAACAATTTTCAATAAACTCTTTGAATTTGGGTAAATTTTGTCCTTTAATTATTTTATCTCCATTATATTTACTGTCATTGAATAAAGGATGTTTGATGTATTCAAAGTGAGCACGTATCTGATGAGTTCTACCTGTTTCAAGTTTACATTCTACCAAGGTTACGTAATGATATGATTTTAAAACCCTGTAATGAGTTACAGCCTGTTTACCATGACTGCCATCGGTAAAGACAGCCATTTTTTTTCTATCCTGTAACGAACGTCCTATATTTCCTATAATAGTACCCTCAGAGTGGTCAAAGGAACCCCACACCAATGCTATATAAGTACGCTCTGTGGTTTTTTCAAAAAACTGTTTGGCAAGATGAGTGTGAGCATAATCGTTTTTTGCAACAACCAAAAGTCCACTGGTATCCTTATCAATGCGATGCACTAATCCGGGACGAATGGTTTCCTGCTGACTTAAATTTTGCTGAAAATGATACAGCAGTCCATTTACCAACGTGCCATTGTAGTTCCCCTTTGCCGGATGCACTACCATACCGGCGGGTTTATTTATCACCAATACATCTTCGTCTTCATATACAATGGATAAAGGTATATTTTCGGCAACGAGTTCATATTCATTGGGCGGGTAAGGCAAAATAATAGATATAATATCATCGGGCTTGACTTTGTAGTTTGATTTTACGGGTTTATCGTTTACCAATATACATTGGGCATCGGCAGCTGTTTGTATTCTGTTTCGTGAAATTTGATTGAGGCGATTAACTAAAAATTTATCTATGCGAAGCGGCGCTTGTCCTTTATCTACTGTAAGTCGATGATGTTCGTAATATTCGCTTTGCTCTTCGTTTTCAATAAAATCAGTTTCTACATTTTCATTATTCATGAGTGTTGGATAATAATTTTATGAACTGAGGTTTGTTTTTTAGTTGTGATTTTTAGAAAGTATATTCCATTGGAAATAGACGTTACAGAAAATATATTATCGTATCCTGTACCAATTATTTTTCCACGTATATCATATAAAGCATAGGAAACAAATGCATCCGCATTAATATATACCATATCGGAAGCCGGATTGGGATAAACGATGGTATTCGTTGTCCCATTATTTTCAGGAATAGATACAAACGGTTTTTTGCTGAAAACAGGACGAATCATCAGCGTTCCGACAAATGGGAATTTGTTCCATGTTCCATCCAGGTTGTAAAAAGTGTAACTTGAGTAATCAGTATTCATATCAAAACCAATATTGATTAAATCGGTAGTAGTTTGTATCCAGCCAATATAAAAGGGTTCCGTCAGATAAAGGGTAGTATCTAAATTATAATAATAAAAATCGTTTATACCATAGTATTGTGGTTTTACTCCTGTTTTTTTGTACAAAATATCTCCCGGTTTTCCATTATTATCGTTCCATACGGTCAGGTAAAAATATTTTTGACTGGCATTGTTATAGGTTTGATTAAAATACATATAAACGCCTCGCAGGGTATCGGGTACGAGTGTAGTAAATTTCATAGCGAGCATTCCATTTTCGCTGCCACTGCCCGATAATCCAACCCCGTATTCTGCACTTCCATCATCATAAGCATAAAAATTCTTAAACATTTGAAATACCTCCATCGTATCATTTTGATTATATATCTTGCGATACTGAAATGTGGGTGCAATTTGAGTAAGAGTAACTTTAAAAACAGATTCATCTTCCGTGTTGGTTGGGAAAAGAATTTTACTGGCTGTATGATACCAAAAAGAAAAAGTAGCGAAAGGGTTTATATTTTCACTTCCCAGCGAATCGTCAACCACATTTTGTTGAGTTGTAATATTGTCTATTTTCATGTGTCGGGTAATGTTGGCAGAGTTGTTATACAAGTTGGTATAAGAAATATAAACGGAATCGTTTTGCAGTGAATCCAGTTGCTTATAATGTTCCCATGGAACCGAAATGAAAGGATGTTCAATAAATGAAGGTATGGGATAAACAAAAGTAACATCCATAGAAATAGTATCGTTCATAGAGCGATTTATATCTAAATAGACATAATCCAAATTCCAAAAATCCAAATTGCCGGCAAAACTTGGCTCAGACAAACTGCCAATACTTCCGTAATTATAAAAACGAAACTGAAAGCCATTGCACAAATAGGATGAATCGCGAATAGGAAGCATAATTTGTGTAAAGGAAGTATCCGATTTACCAGACGACGACCAGACATGATGCCAGTCTGAAGAGGGTGTTTTAAATTCCAACACCAGCGAATCATCACTTTCGGGAGCATTTCCTCCAAACCCCTTTCCCTCATAATAAAAACTAAAATAAAGCGAATCGGCAACCGTGTAATAATAATAGTTATAATGTTCAATATGCACATATTCCTGTGTATTGAGGTCATAATAATACAATGAATCGCTTACATCTACCATTCCAGAGCCATCATCGTAATAAATAGTCATATTAATAGTAAAAGTAGAGGGTTGATAAAAGCAGTTGTATGTATGCGTTCCACTAATATAATATAAGGAATCGGAATGATGATAATAACCCGTGGCTGTTTCTAAATAATACAGTTCGTTAGTAGGAACCGATATAGGATTAAGTGTTTTTTTATATTTTAGATTAATCGGTTGTGATGTTAAATAATCGGCTATAAAAGGGTCAGTGGAAGCATTCGTATAAATTTCACCCGACATAGTAATAATATCAAAAGTGGCTACGCCAATACTGGGTGGGTGTTGACCAAACGTTTGATTGATGTAAACATTTTTATCTATCCATCTGTTGCTGTCTGGATAAACTTGTTTGGCTGAAAAATCATCAAAAAACGGCAGTTCGACAGTATCCAGTATTCTATTTTGCTTCATAGATAAAGCATAAGATTGTTTTAAAACCGGATTGGACGTCAGTTTTAATAAAACGGGCTGTGCTATTATCGCATGGCTAATTATGAATAAGATAAAAAAGAGAATTTTATTTTTTTTCATATTACAAATTAATATTACTGGTACTGTCGGGAATTAAATCTAAATCAAGAGTAATCCAAACATCGATATAACTTCCCAAATGGATGCCTTCGTTGTAACGACAACTGGGTGATTGTTTCCATATTAGGGCTTTTGTTGAATCGGTAGCGGTTATTACTGTTTTATCAGTTACCACTAATCCAATATTTAATGAACTTAACGCTAATATTGATTTGGCTTCTTCGATAGATTTACCTATGACACAAACCACCGATGTTTTTTCATTGCTTTCGCCTTTTCCAATAACAAGGTCTATGTATGAACCTTTGGGTATTAGCGTTTGTGGCTCTATAATCTTGTTTTTATAACGTTGTTCCAAAACGGTGGTAGAAATATCGGGGACATATACCAGTTTCCCGATTTTTAATCCATAAAGTTCTGCATCTGAATATGCTTGACGCAATGAAATGCCTCTTAAATCGGGCATCGGTACATTTTCATTATTGTAGCCATTAACAATAAGGTAAACGGTACGCTCCGGTTTTACTTTGGCATTTGCCTCTGGATATTGAGAAATAACTACACCTTTGGGTTTATCTTGAAAATGTACCGAATCGGACAGTACAACTTTCAATTCATGCAAGTCGGCATCATGGATGGCTTGTTCAAAGGTCATTCCATTAAAATCGGGAACAATGATAGATTTTCCGTGATATGTATAGTGACTTAATCGGAAATAAAGAATAACCAAAATGAGTATTAAAATACCAACTTGCAAACCAATATTTTTCCACAAGCGTTTTTCTTTGAATATGTTAAAAAAACTCATACTTTTTCATATAACGAGTTTGCAAAGATAAAATTATATTTTGGGTTATGAAAATGTGAAAATGTAAAAATGTGAGAATGTGAAAATGTGAAAATGTGAAAATGTGGAAATGTGAGAATGTGAAAATGTGAGAATGTGAAAATGATGAAGCAGATTTGTAAATATTTATTTATCAGTTTTAATCCATTACATCTGTGTAATCTGTGTGCTATTTTTTTTAAATTTTAACTTTGATATTTTAAATTTGATATTTGAATTCTGCTATATAAAACGCAGAGAGCGCAAAAGAAAATGTGAAAATGTGAAAATGTGAGAATGTGAAAATGATGAAGCAGATTTGTAAATATTTATTTATCAGTTTTAATCCATTACATCTGTGTAATCTGTGTGCTATTTTTTTTAAATTTTAACTTTGATATTTTAAATTTGATATTTGAATTCTACTATTTGTCCTGCTTACCGATGGGATAAATTATGCAGGTAAATTTTTACCTTTGCACTAATATTATAGTTATGATAAGCGTAATTTATTTTTGCATATTGGGTCTGATGTTGCTTGACTTCATCAGCAATTTAATACTGGGTCATCTGGAAAATAAAAGTTTTTCTTTTCCTATTCCAGCCATATTAAGCGATATTTATGATGACGAAACATTAAAGAAACAAAAATCATATCATCACGAAGGTTATCATTTTGAAATGAAACAGGAAATATTTTTTTTCATACTGACATTTTCGGTAATGGCAACACGATTTTTAGGCACTGTGGATAGTTTTATAAGACAATATATTTCTAATGAATCGCTGGTGGTCCTTGTGTTTTTTTCTGTTTTTGGCTTACTATACCTGATACTATCTATTCCTTTTTCCTATTACGATACTTTTGTTATTGAGCAAAAATACGGTTTTAATACCAGTCAGAACTCCTGACCCATATATTGATAATCAATATTTTTGTAAATTTGTGCCGCA
>CAYSIN010000007.1:0-56231 GCA_964431135.1 uncultured Bacteroidales bacterium | reverse complement strand
CACAAATTTACAAAAATATTGATTATCAATATATGGGTCAGGAGTTCTGAAATTTCCTTTTGACAATTTGTTAATTCAGTGATTTTTATTTCCTCATGGTGTTGGTTTATTTGAAGGACATTTAATTTTATCAACTTTAATTCTTCTTCGATATCTTTTGAAAACAAATTCGATTGAATGGCATCTTCATTTATCATGCAACGTATTTCTTCTCTAAATGCATTAACATATTCTATCCCTTGTCGATATTCCGCTTCCGTTTTGATTTTGCAGGTTTCCTTGTATTTCCTGCATAATAAGAAGTAGAGACACAAAATTTTGTGTCTCTACTTCCCGTTTTGTTTATTTGTGCAATATTGTATCATGATGCAAATATAATAATATATTTGCTATAAAATATTATTTAATAAAATTGTTGTTAACAATATAATGTTAATATATATTTGCTACAATTTGTATTTGTTTTCTCTGTATTCCCCGTCAAACCTCATTTTTTGGGTTTAACATCCGCTAAAAATAAAATCAATAATTCGCAAAGAATTTATTTTGGGTTTTACTTCAAAAAACAGTATAAAACTTTCAGAAAAATCAATCAATAAGCAATTTGAAGAACTTTTCAATTTGCTATCACAAAATATTGATAACTCTAATCAGTTATTAGATAATTATATACAAGATGAGAATAAAATACGACTTTCTAAATTAGATACAAAACAATTAGTATCAGAACTATACAAACTTAAAAATTTCGATTAGGGCGGCGATTATCAAAATTCATTAGATAAGTATTTGGTAACTCGTTATGTAAAAGCGCTAAAATCTTATGACACTTTAATTTCAAAATTTGAAACAGAAATTAATGTAGCAGTTCAGGGATATGTTTTAAACAGTTGGTATAATCACTGGTCGAGTATTTTAATTGAGCATATTTTTAAATCTCATTCAATTGTTTTGCCAACAGTCGGGCAAATCAAAAGTGTTGATTTTTTTATCAATAATATTCCATTTGACTTGAAAGTAACTTATTTACCAAATGAATACATAAAAATCAAACGTAAAGAAAAAGGTTATCCTGTTGAAATTACTTATCTGAAAGATTGTGCAAAAAAGGCAGGTATTAACTTTGACAAAAAAGCAAAAGAAAGTGATATTCACTACGAAATTATTGAAAAACTTGCAGATAAAAATGATGAATTTTCAAATTTTGTTTTACAAAAAATCAAATCGGAAAAACTTGAAATTTTGAAAGAAGCCCAAGAAAATCCAAAAATTTTAGCAAAGTGGCTTTACGAAAATCATGGAGAGATGCGTTTTGGTTCTGAAAACAGATTATTTCTCGTATTAGTTGATAGCGGTGATTTTGAAAACTCTTGGAAATTAAAACGAAACTTTGAATTATTAGAACCGTCAATAAAGCAATATTTGGATAATTTTCACAAAAAGCAAATAAACGATTTTAAATTGTCTTTTAACTTTAAAGGAAAACCGAATTCATTTAACGTATTGACAGATATAATATTTATAACAAAATAAAGAAAAAAAATGACCATAACATTGTATATACGATAATTGCGGGCATTTGTGGTAACTTGATACATTGTGCAAATAATTTACATTTTATGTTATAGAAACATTGATGCCTTGAAATCCCGCAACTACGCATATACATTTTCTTTTACCTTTATAAAATCGATGCTTGAACCATAGTTCTAATAAGCGTTTTTGACAATATAAATAATATGCGTTAATAAATATTACTTTTTTTGGTTAATTCAAATTTATATATTACCTTTACAAAAAAATCTATATCTTATGAGAAAAAATGTATTAATTTGGTTATCAGTGCTTTTTGCACAAGTAACGGTATTCAGTTTTAATGCCCATGCAACAACGGGTACTGTTCAAATAGGAAGCGGTTCGTTATATAATATTGAAACCGATTACCCTACCCCTTATGGAACATATTATAAAAACCACAGGGTGCAGTATTTGTATCTGGCGAATGAATTGTCTGCAGTAGGATTGGCAGCAGGCAATATTACCGAACTCGCCTTTAATGTACAAGCAGTAAATACTTGCAGTCCCATGCCTAATTTTACCATTAAGGCAAAACTAACCACTACATCCAGTTTAACCACCACCTTCGATAATGCAGATTACACTACGGTTTATACCAATGCTAGTTTTTTACCTGTGGCAGGCTGGAATACGCATGTATTATCTACACCTATTTATTGGGATGGTATCTCCAATTTATTGGTAGATATTTGCTTTGATTTAGTTACTGATTACACTGAAAATGCTTCTGTTTATTACACCACTACTCTTAATAATTTAACATGCTTTTATAGAAGTGATTCTCAAATTGCATGTGGAACGAGCAATGCGGAAACGACTTCTACGGATAGAGCAAACATAAAAATCACGGGTAATTTGGCCACTTGTTTACCTCCTGCTACGTTATCCGTTTCCAACATTCTATCTTCATCAGCAACCATCAGTTGGACATCAACGGCTTCTCAATATCAACTTGAATACGGAACACAGGGCTTTACACTCGGCACAGGTACAAGAATAACCGATATTGCTTCTTCCAATTATCCATTAACCGGATTAAATCCTGCTACCAATTATCAGGCTTATGTAAGAGCCGTATGTGGTGCAGGTGACACGAGCAACTGGACAACCATATCGTTTACTACGACACAAGAACCCGCTACATTCCCCTATTTTATTAATTTTGAATCAGGAACAGACCAATGGTCTACATTAAATGGAAGTCAAACAAACCAATGGGCTTACGGTACAGCCACCGCCAATAGCGGGACACACAGCATGTACATTTCCGATGATAATGGCATCAGCCATAATTATAACATTTCTTCATCATCGGTTGTTCATTTTTATCGTGATGTTACCATACCGGGTAGCTCATTTCCAAAAATGCTCGATTTTTCATGGAAAGGTCAAGGAGAAAGTGGTTATGATTATTTAAAAGTTTACATGATTCCAACATCACAGGTTCCAGTGTCGGGAACACAATTGACTGCAACACAATTAGGTGGCACCTATAATTTACAAAGTACATGGCAAAACGCCAGCATTCAACTGCCGGATAGCATTGCAGGAAAAACCAAACGTTTTGTGTTTAGTTGGCGTAACGATGGAAGTAGTGGAACTCAACCTCCTGCTGCTTTGGATGACATCCATTTTTATATATTAACCTGCCCCAAACCAACGGCATTAACTATAACAGGTATAACTCAAAATTCTGCTACTGTTAATTGGACATCAACGGCTTCTCAATTTCAACTTGAATACGGAACACAGGGCTTTACACTCGGCACAGGTACAAGAATAACCGATATTGCTTCTTCCAATTATCCATTAACCGGGTTAAATCCTGCTATCAATTATCAAGTGTATGTAAGAGCCGTATGTGGTGCAGGTGATACGAGCAACTGGACATCTATTTCTTTTTCAACTTTACAAGTTCCTGCCACACTCCCATATTTTATTAATTTTGAATCAGGAACAGAACAATGGACGGTTTTGAACGGCAGTGCTACCAATCAATGGCATTACGGTACAGCCACAGCATACAGCGGAACACACAGCATGTACATTTCCGATGATAATGGTGCTACCAACAATTATGATGTAGCCTCTTCTTCTGTAGTTCATATTTATCGCGATGTTACTATTCCCGTAACTACAAATCCAAAAAGGCTCGATTTTTCATGGAAAGGTCAGGGAGAAAGTAGTTATGATTATTTAAAAGTATATATGATTCCAACATCACAGGTTCCAGTGTCGGGGACACAATTGACTGCAACACAATTAGGTGGCACCTATAATTTACAAAGTTCTTGGCAAAATGCCAGCATTCAACTGCCGGATAGCATTGCAGGAAAAACCAAACGTTTTGTGTTTAGTTGGCGAAACGATGGAGGTAGTGGAACTCAACCTCCTGCCGCTTTGGATGATATAAGTTTTTATATATTAACATGCCCCAAACCCACCAGTTTAACAGCCAATAGTATAACTCAAAACTCTGCCAGTTTAGGATGGACAGCAGGCGGCAGTGAAACACAATGGCAAGTACAATACGGACTTCAAGGATTTTTGCTGGGAAGTGGAACTAATCAACTTGCTACTACTAATCCGGTAACTGTATCTGGATTAACCAGCGGAACTTATTACAGTTTTTATGTACGTGCTATTTGTGGAGCAGGTGATACCAGTACTTGGGCTGGTCCTTTCAATTTTGTCACTTTATGTGGTCCAACTACAGTTACTTATATTCAAAATTTTGATAACCCGATACCACCTGCTATACCTGTTTGCTGGGATACCATTGTCTTGTCATCTAGCGGTACACCCAATATTCAAACCATTACCACCAATCCCTATTCTGCTCCCAATTGTGTTCAGTTATTCAATTCAACGGCTTCGGGTTCTACTACACATATTTTATTAATTACACCACAGTTCTCCGATTTACCATCTCATACAACACAAATTACTTTCAAAGCAAAATTCTCCGGAACAGGAAGTCCTGTGCTATATGTAGGAACTATGATTGACCCTAATAATCCCGGTACGTTTTCCAATTTCAAAACCATTACTACTATCAATACAACATGGCAAGAATTTACTGTTAAATTTGACACTTATTCTGGAACCAATCAGTATATAGCCTTCAAACATGGATTAAGTACTTCCAATCAATATTTCTATATTGATAATGTTAGTTATGAACCTATTCCAACCTGTTCCAAGCCTCAAAACTTAACCGTAAGCAATATTTCAGGAAATGGTGCTACCATTTCATGGACTGCCGGTGGTTCTGAAACATCATGGGATATAGAATACGGTCCTTCTGGATTTGCTCATGGCACAGGTACCGTAATTCAAAATGTTAGTACCACCACTTATACTTTTGCTACATTGAATCCAACCACTACCTACGATGTATATGTATCAGCCCAGTGTTTGCCCACTGATTCAAGTGCATGGTTCGGACCCGTAACATTTACTACGCCTCAAATACCTACAACTTTACCATATACATGGAATTTTGAGAACGACTTTTTCAACTGGTCAGTGGTTAATGGCTCACAAACAAATAAATGGGTTACAGGAACCGCTACATACTCAAGTCCGACAAAATCTGCCTATATTTCAAACGATAACGGAACGAGCAATAATTATAATGGAACAGTTGTAAGCGTTTCTCACATTTATCGAGATGTACAATTCCCAGCAGGTAGTGAATTTGTGATGTTATTCAAATGGAAAGGTGTTGGAGAAAGTTCTCATGATTACATGCGTATTTTCTTGAACAATACTACCTTCACTCCTGTAGCCGGAACATTACCATCTACCGGTCAAATAGGTAAGACCTATTATAATCAAAACAGCACTTGGAAAACAGATACTATTTTATTTAACAGTTCTGTATCAAACAGCCTTAAACGTTTAATCTTTACATGGAATAATGATGGTTCCGTTGCTAATCAACCTCCTATTGCCATAGATGACATTAATATTTATGCTATTACATGTGCACGTCCAACTAATTTAACAGCAACTAATATTACACCAGGTGCAGCCGATTTAGGCTGGACTTCACAGGGCAGTGAAACACAATGGCAAATACAGTATGGACTTCAGGGATTTACTTTGGGAAGTGGTACCAGTCAACTCGTCAATACCAATCCTGTAACCGTCAGCGGATTTTCAAGTGGTATGAATTACAGTTTTTATGTACGTGCTATTTGTGGTGCAGGCGATACAAGTTTCTGGGCTGGTCCTTATACTTTTTATATTCCTTGTAATGCTTCCATTGCTACATATACTCAGAATTTTGATGGTGTTACTACACCCGAACTACCAATATGCTGGTCAAGCAAAGTGGTAGCCTCTTCTATATATGCAGCAGTTGAAACATCAACCAGCACCCCCAGCAGTTCTCCTAATTGCGTTTATTTATATAACTCTAGCGCCATAGGGACATCAACTCATATTTTATTGGTTACTCCTTCCTTCAGCGATTTAACGTCTCATTTAAACCGTATTCGTTTCAATCTAAAAGGAACAACTACCGAAAAACTCATTGTAGGTACCATGTCCAACCCTGCCGATGAAAATACCTTTGTTCCTTTTGATACCCTTTCCATTCCAAGCAGTTCATTATGGACGCAGGAAACCGTTTCTTTCCTTTCGTATCAGGGAACTAATACATTCATTGCCTTTAAGCATGCTGCCACAACAACATATTCAGATATTTATATAGATGATTTTGTATATGAACCATTGCCCACTGTAGATTTAGCCGTAACAAAAATTACTCAACCTACCAATGGCTGTGGATTAACAAATGCCGAATCCATTACGGTTAAAATTAAAAATATGGCTATAAATGCCTTTACAAATTTTCATGTTACCTATAAAATAAATAACAATCCAGCCATTAGCCCCGAAACCGTTAATGCTACACTTAATCCTGGCGATTCGATGATTTATCAATTTAATACAACCGCCGATTTATCCTTACCTGGTAGTTATACTATTACATCTTACATCTGTGAAGCCACGGACCAAGACCACACTAATGATACGGCCCATTCTCAAATAATTAGTTCACCTATTATTTCTACTTTCCCTTATATAGACGATTTTGAAGTTAACAGTGGTGCATGGATTGCTGGTGGTGTTAATTCATCGTGGCAATGGGGAACACCTGCCGGTAGTGTTATTAATACAGCCGCTTCGGGAACCAAAGCATGGGTAACTAATTTAACAGGTAATTATAATAATTCTGAAAACAGTTATGTGGTAAGTCCCTGTTTTGATTTAAGTTCTATTTCTACTCCTTATGTTCGCATCAAACGTGTTGTACATACTGAAAGTTCTTACGATGGTGCAGCCTTGCAATACTCACTAAATGGTGGCAATACATGGACAAATGTAGGAACAGTTGGCGACCAGACAAATTGGTATAACGACAACAGTATATCAGGACTTTCATTTGCAGGTTCTCAGGAAGGCTGGACAGGTCAACAAACTTCATGGGTAAGCAGTTCACATGTATTAACAGGTCTTGGCGGACAATCCAGTGTGAAATTCCGCGTTGTGTTTGGCAGCGATGGCTCTGTCAATTCGTATGAGGGTTTTGCTTTTGATGATTTTACTATTTACCAGCCTGTGGATGTGGCAATCGTATCACCGGTAGATGGTTCCACCATTCAAAAATGCAACCTGACAAGCAACGAAACCTTGAGTATCTGGATTAAAAATGTAGGCGCATCGCTAGTTCCTGCTGGAGAAAAGATTCGTACATGGTATAAAGTTGATTCCCATACACCTGTTGCTGATACGCTTACACTTGCCAGCAATTTGATGCCCAACGATTCTATTCTTTATACATTTCCACAGCATTATGACTTCTCCGCACTTACTACGTATGTTGTAAGTTACTGGATTAAGTATGGTGCCGATATCAATACCTCCAACGACACCTCTATTACGACGTTGGTACATTTTAACTTAACTGTAAATATCAGCGGTGGTGATACGGTATGCATTGACCATCTTTTCCTGCCTTACACACTTACACTGCAAGCCGGTCCCTATCCGTATGACACATATACATGGAGTAATGCAAGCGGTAGTTTAACTGGTCATAATTCCATGTTTGATGCTCCCAGTTTTGGATGGTATTTTGTTACTGTAACCAATGGAAGTTGTACAGCCAGCGATTCCATATTCGTATGCGATATTACCAATATCCCCGAGGTTACTTCACCTGAAATCAATGTCTATCCTTCGCCGGCTACTGTTCAACTTAATGTTTCGGCAACATCCATTCCTGTGGATAATTATTTATTGCAACTCACTACGATGGATGGAAAGATGATTATTCAAAAATCATTCTACCATACGGATATGATAAACACCATTATTCCTACCGTAAAATTACTTGAAGGAATATACGTATTATCTATCACTAATAGCCGTAATACTTGGAAATTTAAAGTAGTTCATTAAAAAAAACTATAAAAATTCTTAAAAGGCTGTCCATAATTGACAGCCTTTTTTTATGTTTGCAGCAAAATGAATGAATAAAATGAAATTGAAATGGGAAATAGAGAGAATGATTTACTTTTGAAAGGAAAATTTAGTGTATTAATAGTAGAAGATGATGTGTATTCAATAAAACTTTTACATGTGTATTTGAAAAATATAACCTCGAACCTATATGATGCAAAAACAGCATCGGATGCCATAGAAATTATGCATACGCGTACTATTGACATGGTATTATTGGACCTAAAACTACCCGATAAAAATGGAGTGGAACTGCTTCAAGAAATTAAGACAGCATTCCCCTCTACCATTGTAATTGGACAAAGCGGTTCATACAGAGATATAGATATAACTGAAATGGAAAAAGCAGGCTCTGATGATTTTATAGAGAAACCTGTTTCGCAGGAAATATTTAAAACAGTACTGGCAAAATTTATTCAATTATAAAATTCGTTTTATTAACACTGATAAAATAATTCACATGGTTAATAAATATCAAAAAATGAATGAAAATATTTTTTAAATATACGTATCCGTTGGTTTGTACGATATAAACATTCTCTGTTCATAAGTTGTTAATTTCATGTTAATAACTCATTTTTTTATAAAATTATTTTTCAATAAAAAAGTATTAATTTTGTACAATGATTCAAACATCTTCCATTAGTATAATTGATGTTATTCATCGCTTGATAAGAGAGCGAGGATATGTTATTGTTCCCGCATGGGGTACCTTTTTTTGTCATCCGATACAGGCTCAATGGGATGAACATACGCATACATTTTTACCACCGCATTATTCGTTATCTTTTAATCCATCTATTCAACAAAGCGATGGCATATTGGAATTAACCCTTGCCCAACAATTAAATTATACTTATTCTGAAACAGTTCATCTATTATCATCGGAAATGGAAAACTGGCACAGTCAATTGATTCAATACGGCAAACTTTCGTTTGGTGAACTGGGTGAATTTGTCCATGAAAAGGATGAAATGATATTTTCTTCATCCTCCTTACATTTTGATTCACCCGATTTTTTTGGCTTATCTCCATTGCATTTAGAAACAAACGATGACGAAACCCGTCTTGTATTTTCCTACCCCGCATCCAAAGCAACCTATTCGTGGCTAAAAGTTGCCGTAATGATACCGTTTTTTGTTGCACTTGCTCTAATACCATCTAAAGTAAACAAATACACCTCTTCGAAAACACAAACAACATCCATAGTTAAACAAATCTCATGGTCCAATATTACTAATAATCCTACCTCGATGGAACAAGCCATTGACACTATTACATCTTTAAAAGTGGCACTTCAAATGCCTGAAAAATCGGAAAACATAAATTCAGAACCCGTTAAAAATAATTCCAGTACTTTGGCTAACATGGATGTAAAAAAAGAAAATACAGTAAAAGAGCCATCTTCCAATAATGAAATAAACCATACTAAATCTCAAAAACAATTTTATATTATTGTAGCATCTTTTGTTGAAAAAGACAGAGTGAATTTATTTTTACAAGAACTTTCCAACCAAAATATTGATGGAAATATGCTTAACTGTAATGGTAAACTTCGTGTCAGTATTGGAAGTTATACCAGCCATGAAAAAGCACAAACAGCACTTAGTTTATTCAAGCAGCAACATCCTACTTATACTGGGTGGATTTTATTTTGGTAAAAAAATGTTAAAAAATTTGGAAATATAAAAAAATATTCGTATTATTGTACAATTTTTTACGATGAAGGTCTTTAATTATAGCATTCTTTTAATGGTCATCTTAATGATGATTTCATTTTCGTGTAAAAGACCAGACCCTCCCAAGGCTGTAATTACGACTACCGATACAGGTGGCACACGATTATCAGGGATTACGGTTACTATTTATGCGCAACCCAATGGGAGTTATGTTGACCCTCAAAATAAAGTACTTAAATTAGAAAAAAAAACGGATAGTAATGGAGAAGCAGCGTTTGATTTTAATAACGAGGCTATTTTTAACGTTAAGGCTGTTCAAACGCAACCCATTCGTGAAGCAAAATGTATGATTTTTTTAAAAGAAGATGAAGTAACCAGAAAAACTTTAATATTACGTTAATATGAAACGAAATTTATTTTTTATCGCCTTGATTGCTATTTTTATAGCAACAACTGCTTCCAAATGTAATAAAGAAGACCCTCCGAAAGCAACTGTTACTGTGGTAGATGAACAAGGACATCCGTTGGCGGGTGTTGAAGTTAAAGTATATTCAGACCCAACGCTATACAGTACCAGTTATCCTTCGGTAGGTTATTATGACCCGGATGAAAGAAAACTCTATGATGTAAAGAAAACCGATGCTCAAGGTCAGACACATCACGATTTTAAATATGAGAGCATTTATAGTGTAAAAGCAACATATATAAAATCGATTTATCACCCTGGACCTCATGCCGACACTACGTTCTGGTATGGATATGGTGCACTTATTTTGAAAAACGATGAGACGTATGAAGAAAAAGTAATTGTTCGTCCACCATCTTAATCAACTATTAGATAGAAAATTTTTTTGGCATGGCTGTTTCATTATAATGAATCAGCCATTTTTGTAATAAAAGCAAATTCCAGATTCTACCATAGAGATATTTTTTACCCGAAAAAAATTGATGAATAAGTTTAGAAACAGATAAAGGTTGTAATATGCCCGTTTGTTTCAATGCCGATTCGGAAAGGTAATCCATGATAAGCGGTTTGAGTTCATTTTGTAACCACAAAGCAACAGGCAATGCAAATCCCCATTTGGGACGATTAAAATACGATGGCGGAATATAATCAAACAATACTTGTTTTAACAGGTATTTATCAATGCCATGATTCTGTTTTAACGAAGGAGCAAGATTTATGGCAAAGGAAACAATGTTTTTATCTAATAATGGAACACGAACTTCAAGAGCGTATTTCATGGAAGCCCTGTCTGTTTTAACTAATAAATCGTCTTTCAGATAATAACGCAGGTCAAACAACGATTGTATTTCTACGGCAGACAATATTCTTTTATCTGAAGACGGAATGGCAAATGGAAAAGGAATAGAATTAAAATCAAGTAAAAGATTTTTTATTTCATTCAAAGAAAATAAATATTGCTCCTGTGAAAATATATGCGAGGGTATCAGCGATGTATCGGGATATTGAAATAAATAGGATGCACGTTGTGCTCGATTATTAAGCAATGAAAAACATTGAGATAGTGGATAGCGAAATATTCGTATAAAAGGATTTGACAATCGTTTTGCCCAGTGATAAGAACCATATCCCCAAAAAAGTTCATCGCCACCATCTCCCGACAATACCATACTTACTTCCTGTTTCGCCAGTTTTGAAACTAGCATGGTAGGTATTGCAGAAGCATCACAAAAGGGTTCATCATACAAATTTGTCATATCATCAATAAACGACAAGGCATCCGAAAATGAAACAATAAATTCATGATGATTTGTTTTTAAATACGATGAAATGGCTTTGGCATAAGGTGCTTCGTTATATTTTGCTTCATGAAAACCTATGGAAAAGGTATTTAGGTTTCCAATATATTTTTGTGCTATAGCCGATACTAGCGACGAATCTGTGCCCCCGCTTAAAAACACACCATAAGGAACATCACTTATTAAACACTGTTGAACTGAGTTTTCTATAAGTTCCTTTAACTGAGCCTTTGCTAATGTCTCATCTGTGATTACTTCTTTTTGTAGTTGATTTTCTATGGTCCAAAATGGCTTTATCACCATTTTTTGGTTTTTAATAGTTCCATAGTGCCCGGATGGAAATTTATAAATGTGATTATATATAGTAAGTGGTTCGGGAATATAGCCCAAGTGCATATAATAAGAAATGACCTCTGAATTTATAGAAACGTGTTGACTGATTTCAGGAATTTGAAGCAAGGCTTTAATTTCAGAAGCAAAGGCAAATGTACCGTTGTATTCATAATAAAAAAGTGGCTTAATACCAATACTGTCGCGAAAAAGGTAGGTTACATCATCTACAGTATCGTAAATAGATGCAGCAAACATGCCATTGAACGTTGAAACAATTTCTATTCCTTTTTTGGCAAAGGCTTCAAGCACTACTTCGGTATCGGATGTGGTTTTTAGCGATAATGATAATGCTTGAGCAATGTGTTTAAAATTATACACTTCGCCATTATATACCATTACGTATCGCTTGTTTTGTGAAAGCATAGGTTGATTGGATTGGGCTGACAAGTCAAGAATGCTTAACCTGACATGCCCCATCGCCATATTTTTATTGGTATAGAATCCTGTAGCATCGGGTCCACGATGTTTAATAACCAGAGTCATTTTTTCCAAAATATCGTCTGATAATTTGTTTTGACGTGAATAATATCCACAAAAGCCACACATGAATTAATGCGTAATTAAATAATTTAAAGGAACTATATTAATTAAAAAGAAATATTTCGTTACAAAAAATTTATTCAATTTTTACCAGTTTATTTTTTATGGAAAAAATTACCAGTTGAATCGTATTTTTGGCATCTATTTTTTCCATCATGGAAGCACGATAGCCATCAATGGTTCGATTGCTTATACCAAGTTGTTTGCCTATTTCAATACTGGTATATCCTTTACAAATCAAATCAAGTACTTCCAGTTCCTTTTTTGAAAACTGAGGAATATCTTTTTGTATTTCTCTTATTTGTTTTTGGGTAAAATACAAATCGGCGAGCATAGAAATCAACTCTTCAGAGAAATAATTTTTCCCTGTCATTACTGTTTGGATAGCATGTTCTATATCTTCGCGTGAAGCACTTTTTAACAAAAAACCTTTGGCACCAGCATCCAGCATAGCCTGCAAATGTTCTTCATCACCATACATACTAAGAGCAATTACGTTAAGATTTTTGTTTATTTCCAATGCTTTTTTGGTAGTTTCCATACCATTGAGCATGGGCATTTTAATATCCATAAAAACAACATCGGGATTGATAGAGGGTAATACATTAATAAAATCTACGCCATTTGTTGCTTCACCTACAATATTGACATAACTGATTTCGTTTAATAATAATTTTAATCCTTTTCTAAAAATCTCATGGTCATCAACAATAAAAACATTAATAGTATTCATAAAACTTCTCTTTAAATAATTTTGCGTGCAAAAATAGAAAAAATTTTCAATAACTCACACTCCACAATAAAATAAAAGCAATCTCATTTTTTTCTTGACGTTATTTTAAAAGGAATTAAAATTTTGAAAATATTTTTCAATGTAAACTTGGGGGACATATCTTCTTCATCATCATAGTATCCACTCTTTTTAGAAGAGTAGTTATAGCCGTAGCCATAATTATATCCATAACCATAGTTTGAATAACTGTAACTTTTGCCATAGTATGAATTTATTTTGACATCATTAATTAATAAGGTTAATTTGGTTTGTGTATAGTTTTTTTGAATGGAATTTAAAAAACCAATAACATTTTTCTTGCTGTAATTTTGACGAATTACAAAAATATTAATATTGGCAAATTTTGAAATCAGTAAAGCATCGGTTACCATGGCAATGGGAGGTGTATCAATAATTATGACTTCAAAAATGGCTTTAAGTTTTTCTATAAGGTCAAACATTTTTTTACTTTCCAGCAATTCCGCAGGATTTGGCGGAACAGGGCCTGTTGGTATAAAAAACAATGATTCCTGAATAGTAGGGACAATAATATCTTCTAATGTAGTATTTCCTAATAGATAAGTACTTATACCTACGTTATTGTTGGCATTAATGGTTTCGTGAATGCGTGGACGTCGCAAATCCAATCCCAAAATGGCTGTCTTTTTGCCAAGCAGCGCATGGGCTGATGCAATATTCAAGGCACAAAACGTTTTTCCTTCCTCACTGATGGTCGAAGTAATGGCAATAACGTTGGATGCTATTTCCTTATCGGGATTTAGATACTGAATATTGGTACGTACTGTTCTAAACGACTCTGCAATAGTAGATTTTGGTGATTGAAAAACAACAAAATCCAGATTTTTATAATTATGTCCTACAATGCCTACAATGGGTATTTTTACTCTTGTTTCAATATCTGATATATCGGTAATAGTGGTATTGAAAAAATCCAACAAAATAATAACAATGAGTGGAAGCAGGATACCAAGTACTAAGGCTATCATATAATTCAACGAATATTTGGGTGATATTTGAGCCCCTGTATTGATAGTTGCATAATCAATAACTTTATTGTCAGGAATGTTGGAGGCTTTGGCAATGCTTGATTCGGCTCGCTTCGTTAATAAATAAGTATATATTTGGTCGTTAAGTTTATATTTTCGTTCTATATTAATGAAATCTTTTTCGGTGGCAGGCAATTGTTTAAATCCTTCTTCAATAAGGGCTTCATTTTTATCAATTTGTTCCAGGCTCAAGTCAATGGAGCGAAGCATCATATCAATATTTTCAGAAAGCAATATTCGTGTTTGTCCTATTTTTTCTAATACTACCTGATAGGCAGGATTTTTTTCGGTGGCTGTAATTAAATAGGTGTTTTTTTCCTGATACAGGTCTATTACTTGCTTAATGAGTTCAGTAAGAGCAGGGTCATTCATTCCTATAGAAGAAGGTATAACAATTTGGGTAGCATCGCTATTGGTAGCAAAAAAGTTTTTAAGATAATTCAAATAACTTCTTTTAATAAGGTATTCACTTTTTTGATTTTGAATATCGGTCAATCTGCTATATAGCACAGTACCCTCTTGAGATAAATCTACTAATTTTTTTACTTGTCTAAAATTCTTGAGTGTATCTTCGTTTATTTTTAGTGAGTCAGTTATATCGGCTAATTGCTGGTCTATAAAATTAATGGTATTTTGCGCCATTTGATTTTTTTCTTCCAAACCGTGGTCTGTATATACTTTTAATATTGCATTGATAAAATCAACTTCCTTTTGTGGCACAAGCCCTGTGGTGGATACTTCTATAACGGTTGATTTTTTATCTGTGGTGGTTAAAGATATTTTGCTTCTATATTCCTTAACCAGATTTATAAAATTGTTGATGACGAAAAAGTATTGCAATTGACTGGTATTTATTATCGTAATATCAGTACCTGGATTTAATAACACCGTAAACGAAAAGGAAGGACTTTTATACCACTCACCATACTTCATTCGTTTTTTCAATACCTTATCTTTATCTATTTGTAAATCGTATTCCGAATTATTCACCATTTTTATATATATCGGCACATTGGGTAAATTGGTAACATTAGTATCAATAATCACTGTGAAAGGACATGTTTTATATCGTTCTACGGTTCTAATTCTTCCAACGGAGAAATAGGAAATATTAAAATCGGGCAATTGGCGAATGGCATCAGACACCAATTTGTACGATTTAAGCATGACCATTTCATTTTCTACTACTTTTTTTCGTGAAAGCCTTAGCATTCCCTGTTCTTCAAGAATATTTTCTACGCCACCCGATATGGTACTCTCTTTATCACGAATAAGCACATACGCATTTTCTTTAAATACAGGGTCGGAGTATCTGTTGATAAAATAAGCAATACTGATAGCAATAAAAATGCATAAAGCAAACCAATACCAATTGGCAAAAACTTTTACAAGGAACTTTTGAATATTAATGTTCTCGTTGTTTTGCGGTAATTGCTGTGGATTTATTATGTCCGATTCCATAAGATACTTAGAGTTTTAAAAGAAAAGTAATTACTAAAATTAAAGTACTGACGGAAGATAGAATGATAGAAACATTGGCAGAGTTCATTTTCCACGATTTTGTCATAACGGGTTCTATATAAATAATATCGTTGGGTTGCAAATACAATAAGGGAGATTTTAATAAATCCTTATCCAGTAGATTAATCCGTTGTGAAATAATTCCTTTGGATGAATTTCGCAAAAGCAATATGTTTTCACGATTACCGTATTCGGTAAGGTCTCCTGCGTGCCCCAATGCTTCGAGTAATGTTACTTTGTTATTGTAATAGTAAAAAATACCAGGATTGCGTACTTCACCCAAAACAGTAACTTTATAACCGCCATATTTAACAGTAACATATACTTCCTTGAAATATTCCTTTATTTTGTTTAATACAATTACCTGAATCTCGTTTAACGTTTTATTAACTACATCAACCTTACCAAGCACAGGCATTTCAATAGTGCCACTGTCATTCACCAGATATCCATTATAATAAAGTGATATTTCGTTTATATAAGAGCCACTTACAAAATCGTTGGTATTGAATATTTCATTAATATCTTTGTTCATGCTCGATACACGAATAAAAAGTACATCGCCCGGCTGTACTTTATAAGTTTCCTGACCATAAGTATTTTGAATTAAACTGTCGGAAGCGGCAAGATGTTGAAGGTAAATCATTTTTTTCTGTGATGTACAAGACGCAAGAAAAAAAGATAATACAACCATTCCATACACCCATTTTTTTGAAGAAAATAATCGCATATTCATTGCTTAGAATTAACGTTCAAAAATACAAAAAGATAACGAATAAATGCAAAAATATTTTATAAATAGTATTTTTTTATTTTGTTTAACGTCTCAAATTAATTCATATTCAATACTTCATCATTTATTACCAAACCGCTAACAAAAGAATGAAAATTTCTATAAATACATTGAACTTTGACCTTTTTTTCATCACAATTTGAATTTTTTTATTTATATAATTCTTTTTAATATTGCATAAAATTAAAATATGACCATCCTCGCCATAATTCCTGCTCGATATGCATCAACACGATTCCCTGGAAAACCCTTAATCGATATCTTTGGAAAATCTATGATTCAACGTGTATTTGAGCAATCATCTGCTGCATTTGAACATGTTTATATTGCTACCGATGATGAACGTATAGTGCAGCATGCACAATCATTTACTTCAAATATCGTATTAACAAGCAATAAACATCATAGTGGAACAGACAGATGCGCCGAAGCATTAACTATTATCAGTGAACAAACAGGAACATTTTTCGATGTGGTTGTCAATGTACAGGGCGATGAGCCATTCATTTCACCTGAACAATTAAAATTACTCGTTACTGCTTTCAACAAAGACGAAACAAAAATTGCTACCCTTATTAAGGTAATTGAAGATGAAACTGAACTTTTTGATGTAAATAAACCAAAAGTGGTAATTGACAAAAATGGAAAAAGTTTGATATTCAGCCGTTCTACTATTCCGTATTTAAGAAATTTTCCACCCAACGAATGGTTGTCTCATCATACCTTTTATAAACATATTGGATTATATGCATATCGTTCTTCCATATTAAAAGAATTGACGCAATTGCCTGCTTCCAACCTTGAAAAGGCTGAATCACTGGAACAGTTGCGTTGGCTTGAAAACGGATATGATATTCAGACGGTAATTACCAATACAGAAACTATTTCTATTGATACACCTGAAGATTTGAAAAAATTATTACATAATAAAAATTAATTCCTATGGACATGCTTTACCCAATATGTTGTTGTGTCTAACAAAGGAAAGGATGTTTAAAATCCTGTTAATATCAAACCGCTAACAAAAGAATGAAATGAATTTTATCCCGTCAAACTCTAATCTCGTCAATAATGACGAGACGGGATGCCGACAGACTAACAGTTTTAAAACAAAAGCGAAGCGAATTGTTTTAATGAACTTGTTAGCAAGTCGGTATAAAAATCATGCAGGGTTCTTTTTTGCAAAAAAAAAGAAAAGTACAAGAAAGATTAAAAGACTAAAATAAGTTTTTAAGGAACGACTAAGTACTTTTTGAATCTCAGACTCTGACGAGTAATAGCACCGATATATATCTACAATAGCGGGGAAAATGATATTATTAGGGATAGTTGTAATGGTAAAATGTATTTTGTGATTCCAAAAAAAATGTGTAGGTTTGTAACGAATAATTTTATTAATGTATGACACCGCAGGTAAGTATAATTATGGGCAGTACGAGCGACTGGCCGGTTATGGAACAAGCCGCCAAAATTTTTGAAGAATTTGAGATACCGTTTGAAGTAAATGCCCTTTCGGCTCACCGTACACCTAAGATGGTAGAAGCATTTGCAACAAATGCTTATCAGCGAGGCATTAAAGTAATCGTTGCAGGTGCTGGCGGTGCTGCTCATTTGCCCGGCGTAATAGCAGCCTATACTCCCCTACCCGTTATTGGTGTACCTTGCCGCAGTTCAATTTCCATGGATGGATGGGACAGTATTCTGTCTATTTTACAAATGCCACCGGGTATTCCTGTCGCTACTGTTGGTATAGATGCCTCCATAAACGCTGCCTTGCTTGCTGTTCAAATTATTGCTACATCGAATTCAGAAGTATTTGATAAAATGATTCAATACAAAAACAAATTGGCAGATAAAATTGTAAAAGCCAATGCTGAATTGCAAAAACACGAATTCAAATATAAAGTAAATTCTTAAAGTATGAAATATAATTTTCTGATGTTGTTTGTTATACTAAGCATTTCTTTTGTCAAAGCCGGAAATGAAAACTGGTCGTTGGGCGGGCAACAGGCAGGAATGGGTTTTTCAGGCGTTACACTTACCGATGTGTGGAGTTCATCAAAAAATCAGGCAGCATTAGCACGATTAACCTCGCCCTGTTTGGGTTTGTATGCCGAAAATCGCTTTATTATTGAAGAAATGAGTCTTCAAGCATTCAGTTTTGCCTTACCAACCAAAGAAGCAGGTACCTTTGCCATAGACCTCAGTTATTTCGGATATTCCCTTTATAACGAAAGCAAAGTAGGTTTGGCTTATGGACTTATGCTCGGCAAAAAATTTTCATTAGGTGCAAAAATCAATTATTTGAATACACATTTTGCTGATGAATATGGAAACAAGGGAAATGTTATAGCCGAAGTTAGTTTTTTATATGAGCCTGTGGATAATTTTTTGATTGGCGGTCATCTGTACAATATTACCCGTTCCAAAATTGCTAATTATGACGATGAACGCATTCCTTCCAGTTTAACCTTTGGCTTGGGCTATCGATTTACACCCAAATTTTTTATAACCACCGAGTGTGAAAAAGATTTAGATAATCCGATTATGTTCAGAGTAGGACTGGATTATAATATTCTAAAAAATGTTTACGTGCGTGGTGGTGTAGCCACATCACCCAATTATGCAACCTTTGGGATAGGTTATGTATTAAAAAAATTTAAGGTAGATGTATCTTTCTCGTATCATCAAATATTAGGGTACAGCCCGCATGTAGGATTTATTTATACTTTCAAATCTGAAACCACTTCCACCATTGAGAATTCATCATCGTTATGAAAATAATTTTCGTCATATTTCTTCTACTTTTATCAACATTCCTTGTGGCTCAGGAAAACAGAATGAATAAAACATCCGAAGAAATTATTGACAATTATATAGAAGAAATCTCATCCAATACTGATAAAAGTATTGATATGACAACACTATACGAAGACCTCACGTATTATTTAAACGACCCGCTCAATATAAACACAGCAACCAAAGAAGATTTGGATAAACTTCAACTATTAAGCGATTTTCAAATCAGTTCCCTGCTCACTTACATTCAAGATTACGGACAAATATTAAGTATTTACGAATTGTTAAATGTAAATGGTTTTAATGAAGAGTATGTCCGCCTTATCTTACCATTCGTAACCGTAGAAAAGACTTCACCGTTTTTAGGGTTTGACCCAAAAAAGGCACTTAAATACGGAACTAATAAAATTTATCTGCGTACACAACGAATATTGCAGGAACAACAAGGATACAGCCCCATTACCGATTCGGCTCTGGCGGCAAATCCCAATTCAAGATATTTGGGAGACCCCATGCATTATTATGTTCGATATAATTTTAACTATAAAAACAAACTGTCGTGGGGTATTACCGCTGATAAAGACCCAGGCGAGGAATTTTTTAAAGGCACTCAAAAAAACGGATTTGATTTTTACTCCGCCTATTTCTTGGCAAAAGATATAGGACCTGTAAAAACGATTATTTTGGGCGACTATTATGCACAATTTGGTCAGGGATTAATCGTTTTTTCGGGATACTCAGGGGGAAAATCGTCTATGACAACTAGCACACGCAAGCGTGCACAGGGATTAAAAAAATACAGTGGCTCCGATGAAAATCTTTTTTTTAGAGGTGGTGGCGTTACCTTGCGTTATAAATCGATTGACGTTACAGCCTTTGCTTCAAAGAAAAAAATTGATGCTAATATGACACTCATCGATTCCATTACCGGTGAAGCGGAAGAAGTGAGCAGCCTTCAATCCACAGGGCTTCATGCTACGCTTTCTGGAATACAGGATAGAAAATCTATTAACGAAACCGTACTTGGAGGAAACATTTCGTTCAATTCAAAAATATTCAGAGTTGGCATTACAGGATTAACCTATAATTATTCGGTACCACTTGTCATTACGCCCAATTTATACAATCAATATGATTTTCGGGGCAAAGAAAATTCAAACATTGGCTTTGATTATCAATTAAACATAAAAAATATCACTTTATTTGGTGAAGCGGCTATGTCCGAAAATGGTGGGAAAGCATTGCTCAGTTCGTTGCTTTTCAGTTTATCACCACAAACAAGCATGTCATTACTGTATCGCCATTATGAACGTAACTATCAAGCATTTTTTTCCAATGCATTTGGTGAAAATTCAAATGTAGCCAATGAATCGGGATTATATGTGGGTACAGTTATATTGCCTTATCCACGCTGGAGAATTTCAGCATACTATGATATTTTTTCGTTTCCATGGCTAAAATATAATACATACGCCCCAACCAAAGGCAGTGACTATCTGGTAGAAATTAATTACATTCCTATCCGCGATATTTCCATGACACTGCGTTATCGGCAAAAGATTAAACCAGCCAATGTGCCGTCAACAGTTCCATTGGTAATCGATGCTGTTGAAGAAACCAATGCACAGCATGTTCGATACCATATTTCTTATAAAGTAAACAACTCTATTCGATTGGCAAATAGAATAGAATGGATTCAATACGGTACAGAACATAAAACCGAAAATGGCATTTATTTTTATCAGGACGTATCATACAAACATCCGTCTATTCCGCTTTCCGTATCGTTGCGATATGGTATATTCGATACCGACAGTTACGATACCAGAATATATGCCTATGAAAGTGATATTCAGAACGCCTTTTCTATTCCGGCTGTTTATTACAAGGGCAATCGTTTTTATATTACATTAAAATATTCTATAACTAAAAATATTGACTTGTGGCTTCGTTATGGCGAAACATTTTATTCAAACAAGGATGTCATCAGTTCCGGATTATCACAAATCAACGGTAACAAGCAATCAGAAGTCAAAGCACAGTTAAGAATTAGTTTCTAATGAAATTCCTTTTCTTTTCAATAATTGTTAATAAAATCTCTATTTTTTTTAATGAAAGAAGCAAAACAACTTGTATTTTTGCAAAAACTCCTTTATGAGTGAAGCGATAAAACACGAATGCGGATTTGCATTGCTGCGACTGCGAAAACCATTGGAATATTATACAACCCATTACGGTACATGGATGTATGGTTTAAACAAATTGTACCTGCTTATGGAAAAGCAGCATAATCGCGGACAAGATGGTGCAGGTTTTGCGACGGTAAAAATTAATCCTAAACCAGGAAAAAACTATATAGACCGATTACGTTCCAATTCATCTCAGTCGTTGCAAGATTTGTTTGGACAACTGAATACGATTTTTGAAAAACATACCCTTGAACATCCCAACCGAATTACAGACCCATACTGGGCAAAAGAAAATATACCTTTTGCGGGCGAAGTGTTGCTGGGGCATTTACGCTATGGAACTTTTGGCAAAAACAACATTGAATTTGTACATCCCGTAATAAGAGAAAACAATTGGAAAACAAGAAATCTTGTTCTGGCTGGAAATTTTAACATGACGAACGTTCAAGAACTTTTCGACCATTTAATTGAACTCGGACAGCATCCCAAAGCCTACACCGATACCGTTACTATTCTCGAAAAAATAGGTCATTTCCTGGACAAGGAGGTAGAAGCATTATTTAAAAAATATAAAGACCTTGGCTTGCCCAATGCAGAAATTACAGAGCATATTTCAAGAGAAATAGATTTGAGGCATATTTTGAACAATGCTTCGTGGCGATGGGATGGAGGTTTTGCCATTGCTGGCATTCTCGGTACAGGTGACGCATTTGCATTTCGCGATCCATGGGGTATTAGACCAGCCTATTATTATTATAATGATGACATTGCCGTTGTAACCAGTGAAAGACCTGTAATACAAACCGTGTTTAACGCTTCCATAGACGAAATTCAAGAATTAAGCCCCGGTTATGCTATCATTATTCGCCATTTTAATGAAATATCTATCGAACGTATCATAGAACCTTATAAAAAAACCAGTTGTTCGTTTGAACGAATATATTTTTCTCGTGGTACCGACCGTGATATTTATGTAGAACGTAAAAATCTGGGAAAATTGATTGCTCCCAGCGTTTTGGAATCTATTCAGTATGATGTGCCCAATACTGTTTTTTCTTACATACCCAATACGGCTGCTGTTGCCTTTTACGGATTAATGGAAAACATTCATGAATATTGCAATAACACTAAAAAAGAAAAAATTTTATCGCTGGAAAACCGCATAACCAGCGAAGAATTGGATACATTCATGAATTTTACACCACGCATGGAAAAATTAGCCGTAAAAGACCTTAAACTGAGAACATTTATATCGCAGGATGAAGGCAGAGAAGACCTTGTAGCACACGTGTACGATGTAACGTATGGCATTGTTAGAGATTTTGAAGATACCCTTGTTATTGTAGATGATTCTATTGTACGTGGAACAACACTCAAACAAAGTATTTTAAAAATGCTTGACCGTTTGCATCCAAAAAAAATAATCATTGTTTCGTCTGCACCACAAATCAGATATCCCGATTGTTACGGAATAGATATGGCAAAGTTGAGCGATTTTGTAGCCTTTCAGGCTGCCATTGCATTGTTGAAAGAAAATCAACTGCAAAATACCATCGATTATGTTTATAAGAAGTGTAAGGAACAGCAATCGTATGCCAAAGAAGATATGATTAATTATGTCAAATTAATATACAAACCTTTTTCTGCCGATACGATTTCTAAAAAAATTGCAGCGTTGGTAAAACCAAAAGGTATCCATGCAGAAGTTGAAATTATTTATAACAGTATTGAAAACTTGCATCAAGCATGTCCCAACAATAATGGTGATTGGTATTTTTCGGGCGATTATCCTACACCCGGCGGCAATCAGGTTGTTAACAATGCTTTTATTAATTATATTGAAGGAATAAATGAACGGGCATATTAACCCAAGTTGAGCATAACCTGTATAATACCAAATTGCATTCAAAGAGGTTAAAAACCGAATTTGATACCAAACCGCTAACAAAAGAATGAAATGAATTTTGTCCCGTCAAACTCTAATCTCGTCAATAATGACGAGACGGAATGCCGACAGACTAACCGTTTTAAAACAAAAGCGAAGCGTATTGTTTTAATGAACTTGTTAGCAAGTCGGTATTAGTATATAGATTTTTCTTTGATTATTTTTATTAAAAAATAATTTCTATTTTAGAGCAAGTTTTTTATAAAATGTATAAGATTGAATATCAAGATATTGATTTAGTTGAATATAAAAAAGTGTGGGATTATCAGGAAGAATTAAACCAACACATGCAACAACTTCGTCTTCAAGAAAGCGATGCTAATTTTATAGGCTATCTGTTGTTTTGCGAACATCCTCATGTATATACACTGGGCAAAAGTGGAAATTCACAAAACCTGCTTATCACAGACGAAATGCTCAAACAAATTAACGCTACATTTTACCAAACCAATCGTGGTGGTGATATTACCTATCACGGACCTGGACAGATTGTTGGATATCCTATTCTGGATTTACAAAAAATAAACATGGGCATAAAAACATTTGTTTTCAATATAGAAGAAACCATTATTCGAACTCTAAACGATTACCAAATTAAGGGAGAACGCATCAATGGTGCAACAGGCGTTTGGCTCGATACTAATATTCCCGAAAAAACAAGAAAAATTTGTGCTATTGGCATTCGGATTTCACACTGGGTAAGCATGCACGGGTTTGCATTCAATATTAATTCCGATTTGAATTACTTTCAATATATCCATCCTTGTGGTTTTTCAAACAAAGGTGTAACTTCGTTGCAAAAAGAACTTGGCAGTTCTATAGATATGGACGAAGTGAAACAAAATCTTTTAGAACATTTCTATGAACTCTTTAACATTGAATCATGACCTCACAAGTAAAAAACTGGATAATAAAACCCAAAGGAGATGCAACACTCATTGAGCAACTCAGCAACGAATTGAATATTCACCCCGTTTTGGCAAACTTGTTAACACAAAGAGGCATAAAAAATATTACCGAAGCCAAAGCCTTTTTTAAACCAAGCCTGTCAGAATTGCACGACCCATTTGCCATGAAAGATATGACGATTGCCATTGACCGCTTATTAAAAGCATTTCATGATAATGAAAAAATCATGATTTATGGCGATTACGATGTAGATGGCACAACAGCAGTTTCGTTGCTATATTCTTTTTTAAGCAAACGCTACTCCAACCTTTGCTATTATATTCCCGACCGATACAGCGAAGGATATGGCATTTCTATAAAGGGAATCGATTATGCAGCGGCAAATCGTGTTAGTTTAGTTATTGCCCTTGATTGCGGTATCAAAGCCGTAGAAAAAATTGATTATGCCAATAAAAAAAATATAGACTTTATTATTTGTGACCATCACTTGCCGGGTGAAACTATTCCTCATGCCATAGCCGTTCTTGACCCAAAACGTATTGACTGTATGTATCCATTCAAAGAATTATCGGGGTGTGGTGTAGGATTTAAGTTTTTACAAGCATTTTGTATTCATCAACATATACCTTTGGATGAACTGTTTGAATATCTCGATTTGCTTGCTGTAAGTATTGCTTCGGATATTGTTCCCATTATTGGTGAAAACAGAATATTTGCGTATCATGGATTAAATAAACTGAACGATAATCCCATTATAGGGTTAAAAGCATTAAAAGATATTGCCCACGCTGGACAAGCCAAATTAAATATCAACGACATTGTATTTAAACTGGGTCCACGAATCAATGCTGCTGGAAGAATTGAATTCGGCACCAAAGCCGTACAATTGCTCGTATCAAAAAACGAAATGGAAGCAAAAAGACATGCACGCGATATCGATGAATGCAACGAAGACCGCAAATCGCTTGACCAGCGTATTTTTCTTGAAGCCGTTGATATGATAGAAAACAATCCTCAATATTCCTCTTTAAAAACAACTGTTTTATACAACGAAAACTGGCACAAAGGTGTAATTGGAATCGTTGCTTCAAGGCTGATAGAATATTATTATCGTCCAACGGTTATTTTAACTAAAACGAATGGCATTATCAATGGCTCGGCTCGTACTGTAGAAGGTTTTGACTTGTACAATGCCATTGACAAATGCGGGCATTTATTGGAAACGTATGGCGGACATACCTTTGCCGCAGGATTATCACTCAAACCTGAAAACCTGCAATCATTTATGAATCTGTTCAACACTATTGTATCTGACACTATTACCGATGAACAACTTATTCCACGCATTGAAATTGACGATGTGCTTGAATTTAAAGATATTGATGGGAAATTTTTCAGAATTTTGCATAAATTTGAGCCTTTTGGACCGGGAAACATGACCCCTGTTTTTGCATCATATGATGTATATGATACGGGTTCTGGACGTACAGTTGGCAAAGAAGACAAACATTTGAAACTGGACCTGAAACAGGAAAATTGCAAAAATTTCGTTTTTCCTGCTATTGCGTTTAATTTAGGATACAAAGTAAACAAATTAATTCAAACCAAAAAATTCAATATCTGTTATTCCATAGATAAAAACGAATTTATGAATAAAGAAACACTTCAATTACGCATTCGCGATATTCTAATGCCCCATGTTGATGAAGAAACCGATTAAAAAATATATAATATGAAATTTGAAGCACAAATAGATGTCATGCCTCTTAAGGCATTGCTTGACCCACAAGGGAAAGCCGTAATGAATGGTTTATACAATCTGGGATTTAAAAGTATTCAACACGTACGTGTTGGAAAGCACATAAGCATTGAGTTTGAAGCAGATTCAAAAGTAAAGGCTGAAAAAATGATAGATGAAATGTGTAACAAAATGTTGATAAATCCAGTAGTAGAATATTATCAATTCACGATTACGGCAACAAAATAAATCTTCGTATTTTTTTTACATTCTTATGTATTATTTCAAATGTACACTTTTATTTGAAATAAACGTGAACAATGAATATTGAAGTTATTCTCTTATTCCGAAACTACTTCAAACGTAATATCTGTAACAATATCACGATATAATTTTACTTTGGCTTTGTATTTGCCTACTTCCTTAATAGTGTCGGCATTGTAAATAGTAATGTTTTTACGGTCAACATTAAATCCTTTTTTATTTAGTGCATCGGCAATTTGAATAGTATTAACAGAACCAAAAATTTTTCCCGTAGTACTTGTTTTGGCACCAATAGTAATAATTATATTTTCAAGTTTTTTGGCGTTGGCAGTAGCATCTTCTCTTAATTTTGCTTCTTTGTGTGCCGATTGTTTTAAATCTTCGGCTAAAATTTTACGTGCATTTTCGGTAGCAACAATGCCTATTCCTTTAGGTAAAAGAAAATTACGTGCATACCCTGTTTTTACTTTTACAAGGTCGTTTTTATGTCCCAAACCGGGATAATCCTGCTTTAAAATAATTTCCATATTTCATTCCTCCCTTATTTTAATAAATCAGTTACAAAGGGTAAAAGTGCCAAATGACGTGCACGTTTTACAGCAACAGATAACTGTCGCTGATATTTCAGGGATGTACCCGTTAATCGGCGTGGTAATATTTTGCCCTGTTCATTCAAGAATTTCTTTAAAAAAATAGGGTCTTTATAATCAATATATTTTATTCCGCTCTTTTTAAAACGACAATATTTTTTCTTCTTGATGTCTATGGTGGGCGGTGCCAAAAATCTGATTTCATTATCTGCTTGACTCATATTATACGCTCCTTTATTCTTTTATTAAATTGTTTACATTCTTTTCACGCTTTTTGTTGTTGTATTCTATGGCGTACTTATTGAGTTTAACCGTCAAAAAACGAATTATTCGTTCATCACGACGATACTCTGTTTCTAACTTGCTGATAAACTCAGGCTCTACCTTAAATTCAAGTAACGCATAGAAACCCGTGGTTTTCTTTTGAATGGGATACGCCAATTTTTTTAAGCCCCAATCTTCCTCATGGATAATTTCCCCTTTATTATCCGTAATTAAATTTTTAAATTTCATGACCGTTTCCTTCATCTGGGGTTCAGATAAAACGGGAGTAATAATGAAAACGGTTTCGTACTGGTTTTGCATCTTTAATTTATTTAGTTAATTTTAAAATTTTGGACTGCAAAGGTAAGTGTTTTTTTGATTATTTCAAAATTTGGATGAAAAAGTTTTGTTAAATTTTTCCCATTCATCAAATAATTGTCTGGGCATTACTTTATAATCCGTTTAAAGTCGCCTATATGAGAAAATATTTCTTTATCGAGCAAGGTTTGAAAATCCTTTTTGGATGGGTTAATTAAATAATAATCTATTTTACCATTATTGCCTTTTATTTCTTTTACAGGCATTATTGCCTTAATTTTGGATAGCGTACGTTCCCTGTTTTTATCCAGATTGATATAAAATACACTTAAATCTTTTTCTATGCATTTGAATACAACCACTTCCCAATTATCATCATCCTTTAAACTTAACACATAATAATCGTTAAATTTTTTTAACACCGATTCATCGGGCGAAAGTGTTTTGTTTTGATATAGAAGCGATTTTTTGCTCCCATATTTAAACGAAAAATTGGTAATGGTTAATGTATCTTTATTGTTGTCAAAATATACACCCAACATACTTTCAGGAAACTCTTTCAATTCAGGGGTATCTTTTGGTTGAGCATCTTCAAACTTGACAGTAATACACGATGAAAGCATTAAAATTATTGCAATCATTATAAATAAAATATTTTTCATGGATATGACGGTTTATAATTATACAAGTCAAAGGTAATACTTTTTTATCATATTTTCAAATGAAATATATAGTCGTCCGTTAAAAAGTACCTATCCTATTAAATAGGAATTATACAATGTCGTTTTTACATAAAATTATACCGACTTGCTAACCAGTTCATTAAAACAATTCGCTTCGCTTTTGTTTTTATTCAAAGAAGAATTAAGTCATTAATTATACTCTTCAAAATTAACCTAAATTTTAGTTTCGTATCCTAATATTTCATAAACAAATTTAGGTTTCATTATATATAATCGCTCTCGACACACCATGCTTATATAAAAACGAATTTCTTTTATCGTCTTTGCTAACGCAATAAGACTGTGAAAATTATTTAAATAAAATGGAACGAACAGTCACTGATTAACTCAATATTAATATTTTAGCATCCGCTATTTATATAACTTATTTATAATTATTGTATTACGTTGTTGAAAAATAACCGATGAGGGTATAAAGTTTATGTGTACTTTTGTGGGTTAATTTCAAATTAAAAGTTTATGTCATTACGTAGTAAAACGCAGGAACTAATCCGCAAAAGAGAACAATACTCACAAGGCGGAGGCGAAAAAGCCATAGAGAAACAACTTTCGATGGGTAAACTGACTGCCCGCGAACGAATACTTTCCATTTTGGATAAGGATTCGTTTCAGGAATATGATTTGTTTGTAGAGCATGAGGCTCGTGATTTTGATATGAGCAGCAAGGTACTGTATGGCGACGGTGTTATCACTGGCACGGGGACTATTTTTGGTTCACCGGTATGTATTTTTGCACAGGATTTTACTGTAGCGGGAGGTTCACTCGGATTAATGCACGCACATAAAATATCAAAAATCATGGACCACGCCCTTAAGTTACGCATTCCTCTGATTGGAATCAACGACAGTGGTGGTGCACGTATTCAGGAAGGTGTAAACTCACTGGCGGGCTACGGAGAAATATTTTTCCGCAATACATTGGCATCGGGTGTAATTCCACAAATATCGGTTATTCTTGGACCTTGTGCAGGTGGCGCTGTTTATTCACCAGCACTGACAGACTTTGTTTTTGTAGTGGACAATATTTCCAAACTTTTTATAACCGGTCCAGAAGTAATTAAAACCGTTTTAGGTGAAGAAATAAGTATGGAAGATTTGGGTGGTGCTCGCGTACATGCCGAAATAACAGGTAATGCTCATTTTTTTGCATCCAGCGAACAGGAATGCTTTGAGCAAATTAAAAAACTTATTACCTTTATTCCTTGGAATAGCAGTCGTCGCGCCTTGCCCTTTAAACCCAAAGAACCAAAACCCGATTTTGATATTAATAAAATAGTACCGGGCGATGCAAAATTGCCTTACGATGTATGCGATTTAATTCGTGCCGTGGTGGACGATAGCGATTTCTTTGAAGTACAGGAATTTTGGGCACAAAATATGGTGATTGGCTTTGCCCGTATTCAAGGTGAGACGGTAGGACTGGTTGCCAATCAACCTATGGTGCTTGCCGGTGTACTCGATGTTGATTCTTCCGATAAGGCATCTCGCTTTATTCGCTTTTGCGATGCTTTTAATATTCCTATCATTACTTTTGTTGACCTGCCAGGCTACCTTCCCGGTGTTGACCAGGAACATGCCGGTGTTATTCGTCATGGAGCAAAATTGTTATATGCATACAGCGAAGCATCGGTTCCTAAAATCACGGTCATTGTTAGAAAAGCCTATGGTGGAGGTTATATTGCCATGGGGTCACGTCATTTACGTGCCGATTTTGTTTTTGCATGGCCCAGTGCCGAAATTGCTGTTATGGGACCAGAAGGTGCTGCCAATATTATCTTCAAAAAAGAAATTATGGAAGCCGAAGACCCAGAAGCCATGCGTAAACAAAAAGTAAAGGAATATAAGGAAAAATTTGCCAATCCTTATGTCGCCGCTGCCAAAGGATACGTTGATGCAGTGATTGAACCAGAAGAAACACGTAAACTTTTAGTTCATGCTATTGAAGTTTCTAAAGAAAAAGTAAATACCAATCCTTCTAAAAAACACGGTATTCCACCTTTTTAATCAATATTTTTTAATCTTAATATTTATGAGTGATGAAAAAGCAACCATCCACCAACGAAATTAGTACTATTATTATAGACGAAGGAAAATATAAAACATTCCTTACTAAAAAATATATCAACCGAAAAGTGTGGAAAATTAATGACCCTTCCATGATTTTTTCTGTTATCCCCGGTGTGGTAACTAAAATATTCGTAGCAGAAGGCAATAAGGTTGAAGAAGGTGACAAATTGCTTATTCTGGAAGCCATGAAAATGAAAAATATTATTACTGTACCCTATTCCGGTGTAATAAAAAAAATTCATGTAACCGAAGGTCAGGCTATTCCCAAAAACCAGTTGTTGGCTGAACTGGATATTAAAATTCATAAAAAAGACTAAGCAGTTTCAGTTTAACTGAAAAATAATCTGTCTCGTTGCAAACTCAGCCCATACCAAAAGTATTCGCTGCAAAGACATTATAAGTCCTTGTTTAGTTCATTGTACAAACGTATAAAAAAATCTGAACCCCCGTCTCGTCATTTATAATAAGGCCATACGTTGCTAGCATTGATTTTTTTCACTACGATAAGTGATACCAAACCGCTAACAATAAAATGATTTATACCGATACGCATTCAAAAATATTTAATTGGTAAAAGCATTCATATTCGGTTTATACTGATATAATCGGTATAATACCAAGTAAGCATTCATATTCGGTTTAACCTCTTTAAATGCAAGTTGGTATTATTTTGGAACTTTTGTCAATTCTTTGTAATTTTGTCAGTCAATTTTATTCTATGGATATTCAATCAATAAAGAATCGTTTTGGTATAATTGGAAACACGCCCGGCATCAACAGAGCCATAGAAGTAGCTGTTCAGGTGGCTTCAACAGAACTCAGTGTTCTTATTACAGGTGAAAGTGGGACAGGCAAGGAAGTTTTTCCACAAATCATACATCAGTTTGGACCTCGTAAACACAATATCTATATAGCCGTAAACTGTGGTGCCATTCCCGAAGGCACTATCGATTCGGAACTGTTTGGACATGAAAAAGGTTCGTTTACGGGTGCTTCCGACAAGCGTAAAGGATATTTTGAAGTTGCCGACAAGGGCACGATTTTTTTGGATGAAGTAGCCGAAATGCCTTTGGCTACGCAGGCACGACTTTTACGCGTTTTAGAAACCGGTGAATTTTTTAAGGTAGGTAGTAGCATACCGCAAAAAACAGATGTGCGGGTTGTGGCAGCAACTAATATCGATGTACAAAGAGCCATTCAAAACGGACGCTTTCGCGAAGACCTGTTTTATAGGTTGAGTACTATCCCCATTAAAATACCTCCCTTACGCGAACGAACAGACGATATTCTTTTGCTTGCACGAAAATTTGCTGCCGACTTTGCCGAAAAATATCGCATGCCCTTTATACGTTTTTCTGCCGATGCTCAGCAGGTTCTTTTAGAATACCCATGGCCCGGCAATATCCGTCAACTGAAAAATATTGTAGAACAAATTTCAATCATTGAACAGGACAGGGAAATAACTGCCGATACCTTGAAGAAATATTTGCCCGATGCTTTTTCAAACCGTTTGCCCGCCCTTATATCCAACGATTTTGTGGACCAGAAAACATTTAACAGCGAACGTGAAATTCTTTTTCAAATTCTTTTCGACATGCGAAAAGATATTACAGACCTAAAACAGCAGGTTCATGAAATTTCACAAGAAAAAAATATAACACCCTCTATTAACAAACCTGTCAACGAAAACGTCAATCTTATTACAAATTCCGACTATTCCGATGTTCATATAGACAACAACAATATTCAGGACACCGAGATTATAGAAGATGAATCGCTTTCTCTGCTTGAGAAAGAAAAGGAATTTATTGTCAAAGCCTTGGAACGGCACAAAGGTAAACGCAAACTGGCAGCACAGGAATTGGGTATAAGCGAACGAACCCTATACCGAAAAATTAAGGAATATCATTTAGAATAATGATGAAGCATTTAAAAATATTGTTTTTGTTAGTTATGTTTGTTACTTCATGCAAAATAAACTACACATTTTCGGGTGCTTCCTATACAGCCGACACACAAACATTCAGCGTGTCCTATTTTCAAAATCAGTCAACCTTAATAAACCCATCGCTTAGCAATGTATTTACCGAAGCCTTGAAAGACCGTATCAATGCACAAACAAAACTAAAACTGGTTCAGCAAAATGGCGACATTCAATACGAAGGCGAAATAACCAACTATCAAGTCATGCCACAATCCATTCAGGGAAATCAAACCGCTGCTTTAAACCGACTAAGTGTTACTGTACATGTAAAATTTATCAATACCAAAACGCCCACATCCAGTTTTGATAGAAGTTTTACACAGTTCTCCGACTACGAAAGCAGCAAATCACTGTCATCTGTTGAAGATGAGTTGATAAAAGATATTGTGGACAAACTAACGCAGGATATATTTAATGCATCGCTTGTAAACTGGTAATTATGAACGTAAACGATTTTTACCATTACCTTGAACAACCCGATGAACTCAACGATATTTCGGTTAGAGATTTGAAAGAAGTGCTGGAACGCTATCCCTATTTTCAGGCAGCCCATTTATTGTATCTGAAAAATCTTCATCGTATCAACGACGATACTTATTCATCCCAACTTACCGTTGCTTCGCTGTATGCACCCAATCGAAACGTATTATATCATCTTATTCATTCCACCGGAACGGAAACTCAGATTCAAAACGAACCGGTAATTCATTTCCATCAGGAAGAAATCCATAATGATATTGTAGATGAAAAGCCTTCCGAAGAAATATCATCCATAGAAGAAAAATCTGAAATAATTCCCGAGTCAACGCCGACAGTTGACACCATAAAAACAGTTATCATACAGAAAAACCTGTTGCAAGAAAAAGAAGAATTTACTGTATTGCAAGAAACACCTGCAATGCAAAAAGTTGATAATACTGTAAACATAGAACCTGTCGATGAAATTTCTATTGACACTTCAAACCATAACGATGAATTGAAAATAGAAACACCCATACCACCTGCTTCCTCAAAGGAGATATATACAGAACCAGCCATTAATCCAACTCCAAACGAAGAAAAAACAAGCATTCAAGAAGAGCCTAAAAAAGAAAATGTAAGCATTGCAGACCAAATACTGGAAAAATTAAAACTATTGCAACAAAGCCGAAACACAAATATACCACCATCAAAACCCATTGAAACAATTCCTGTCTCTGACGAGAAGAAAGATAATATACCTGTTAAAAAACCTGTTATTGAAATAAAATCTGAAAAAAACAAGCCTGTATTGGCGGAGATAATTGAACCAGAAATAAAAACAGACAAAACTGCTTCTTTGCCAAAAGAAACGGAAGACTGCATGACGTTTGAAGAGTGGCTTTATTATTTGTCCTCGCCCCATCAAGAAAAAAATATTGAACCAGAAAAAAACAAAATCCAAAACGACCACTCCATCATTGATAATTTTTTAAAAAGTAACGTGGACATAAGAATTAAGGGAAATCAAACCGAAACACAACAAGACCTAACCGAGAATATGACTTCACCCGAAGATTTTGAAATAGTATCTGAAAGTTTAGCACAATTGTATTACCAGCAGGGCTATTTAGAAAAATCTTTACGCATGTATGAAAAATTAATTTTGAAATATCCAGAAAAAAGTATTTACTTTGCACCCGTAATTCAAGAATTAAAAAATAAACTTTATTAATATTTATATAGTATGATATACAATATTGCCATGATTTTAATTTTTATTGTCAGTGTTTTGATAATAATAATCGTATTAATACAAAACGCAAAAGGTGGTGGTTTGGCTTCCAATTTTGCCGGTTCCAATCAAATAATGGGTGTCCGCCGTACAGCAGATTTTCTTGAAAAAGCCACATGGACGTTAGCCGGAACCTTGTTGTTTTTATCTATTGTAGCAAGCATGTCTATTCCTCGTCAAACAGATAATCCAAATAAATCGGTTATTGAAGATAAAATTATGAACATGCCGGGTAAATCTGAAACACCGGTATTGCCCACACAAGCCCCTGTTCAGCAGAAAAAATAATCAGCGTAAAGTTCGTTATCATTTTTAGGGTTATTTTTATGTGTCAGAAAAATTTATATGACACACTGACATAATTACAACTGAAATAAATCCAAATTTAACTGAAATTTTGTCTCTATTCTATAAAAAATTATCTCTGGCATAATTTTAGAAAAGAAGAGGGCAGTTAACTAAAAAAATTAAAGTGTATGAGTAAATTTAATTTAAAACCATTGGCAGATAGAGTAATTATAGAACCTATGGCTGCCGAAACCAAAACAGCAAGTGGAATTTATATTCCCGACACCGCTCAAGAAAAACCACAGCGTGGAAAAATTGTTGCTGTAGGAAGCGGTACAAAAGACGAAGAAATGAAAGTAAAAGTAGGCGATATTGTATTATATGGCAAATACGCCGGCAACGAAGTAGTGGTTCAAAACGAAACCTATTTAATCATGCGTCAGTCAGACCTTTTAGCAATTGAAGAACAACCAACTAAAAATAAATAAATATGGCAGCAAAAGAAATTTTGTACAGCATCGAAAGTAGAGATGCATTAAAAAAAGGTATTGATAAATTAGCCAATGCCGTAAAAATCACCTTAGGTCCTCGTGGACGTAATGTTGTTATGGAAAAAAAATTCGGTGCTCCACAGGTAACCAAAGACGGAGTAACTGTAGCCAAAGAGATTGAACTGAATGACCCGTTTGAAAACATGGGTGCTCAATTGCTTCGTGAAGTGGCTTCAAAAACTTCCGATAATGCTGGTGATGGAACAACAACAGCCACTTTGCTGGCACAGTCTATCATCAATATCGGCATAAAAAACGTTACGGCAGGTGCCAATCCTATGGAACTGAAACACGGCATAGATAAAGCCGTAGAAAATGTTGTAGAAAGCCTGAAAAAAATATCCGAAGAAGTAGGCGATGATTACAATAAAATTGAACAGGTAGCACGCGTATCAGCCAATAACGATGCCACCATTGGTAAACTGATAGCCGAAGCCATGAAGAAAGTTAAAAAGGAAGGTGTTATTACTGTTGAAGAAGCCAAAGGCATTGAAACTACCGTTGATGTAGTAGAAGGTATGCAGTTTGACCGCGGTTATATTTCACCCTATTTTGTTACCAACACCGAAAAAATGGAAGCCGTTATGGAAAATCCATTTATCCTTATTCATGATAAAAAAATATCCAGCATGAAAGAATTTCTCCCAATTCTCGAAGCAACCGCACAAAATGGACGCCCCTTAGTTATTATTGCCGAAGATATCGAAGGCGAAGCATTGTCAACACTTGTACTGAACAAATTGCGTGGTTCCATTCGCGTAGTGGCTGTTAAGGCTCCCGGCTTTGGCGACCGCAGAAAAGAAATGCTCGAAGATATTGGCATTTTGACCGGTGGAACAGTGATTACCGAAGAACGTGGCTTCAAATTGGAAAACACAAAAATTGATATGCTAGGTACTGCCGAAAAAGTAATCGTAGATAAGGACAATACAACCATTGTAAATGGCAATGGTAAAAAAGCCGACATTACTGCTCGCATCAATCAAATAAAAGTACAAATTCAAAATACTACTTCACAGTACGACAAGGAAAAATTACAAGAACGTCTTGCTAAATTAAGCGGCGGTGTTGCTGTTCTTTATATTGGTGCTGCTACCGAAGTAGAAATGAAAGAAAGGAAAGACCGTGTGGACGATGCATTACATGCTACCCGTGCTGCAGTTGAAGAAGGCATTGTTCCCGGCGGTGGAGTAGCCTACATTCGTGCTATGCAGGAACTTAAAAATTTAAAGGGCGATACCGAAGACGAACAGGTAGGTATTGATATTATTAAACGCGCCCTCGAAGAACCTTTGCGTCAAATTAGCGAAAATGCAGGACTGGAAGGCTCTGTTATTGTTAACAAGGTTAAAGAAGGAAAAGGTGACTTTGGATTTAATGCTCAAACTGAAAAGTTTGAACCGCTATTAAAATCGGGAGTTATTGACCCAACCAAAGTTGCACGTATTGCACTTCAAAATGCAGCCTCCATTGCCAGCACTTTCCTGACAACCGAATGTGCTATTTCGGAAATTAAGGAAGATAAACCCGCTATGCCCGCACCTCCTGATATGGGTGGTATGTATTAATAGACATCTGACTAAAATAAAAAAGCCTGCACCATAAATGCAGGTTTTTTTATTTTATACCGACTTGCTAACAAAATTCATTCATTGTAACTATTCACCCCCTCTCGTCATTGCGAGCGTAGCGAAGCAATCTCACCATGCAGCCACTTCTTTATATAATACCGACTTGTTAACAAGTTCATTAAAACAATTCGCTTCGCTCTTGTTTTAAAACGGTTAGTCTGTCGGCATTAACCAAAGCCAACTGACAAAATTCATTTCATTCTTTTGTTAGCGGTTTGATATAAAGTAGAATCATGGTCATTACTTTATAAAATAAATTATCTTTGCACTGTAAATTAAGTGCTATGCAATCTGTAATTAATGAAGCATGGGAAAATACTGCCATGTTAAAAGAAAATTATGTGCAAAAAATTATTCAACAAGTCATTGACCAATTAGATAAAGGCATCATAAGAGTAGTAGAACAAAACAAAGACACATGGATAATTCACGAATGGATAAAAAAAGCCATTCTGCTTTATTTTAAAATTCAACCCATGCAAAAAATAGAGTGTCCTCCGTTCTGCTTTTACGATAAAATCCCCTTAAAACAAAATTACGAAAAATTAGGTGTTCGCGTTGTTCCACATGCCGTTGCACGTTATGGTTCCTATATTGCTCCCGATGTAATTCTCATGCCTTCTTACGTTAACATTGGTGCGTATGTCGATTCAGGAACAATGATAGATACATGGGCTACGGTTGGCTCGTGTGCTCAAATTGGAAAAAATGTTCATTTAAGCGGTGGTGTCGGAATTGGTGGCGTACTTGAACCTGTACAGGCAAGTCCAGTAATTATTGAAGACGGTTGTTTTATTGGCTCCCGTTGTATTGTGGTAGAAGGAGTACGAATAGGCAAAGAATCGGTATTAGGTGCCAATGTAGTCATTACACAATCTACCAAAATTATTGATGTTACGCAAGCACAGCCTGTTGAATACAAGAGTTTCGTTCCAGAACGCTCTGTCGTTATTCCCGGCAATCGTACAAAATCATTTCCTGCCGGTGAATATCAGATACCCTGTGCCTTAATTATAGGAAAGCGCAAGGAAAGTACAGATTTAAAAACATCACTCAACGAAACATTACGAAACTTTCAGATACAGATATAATATGATTATTGCATTTGACGCTAAACGGGCTTTTTTTAACAACACCGGCTTGGGTAATTACAGTCGCAATACGCTGAATCAACTTTTTCAGTATTTCCCGCAACACCAATATCAACTGTATTCTACTGTTGCAAAACCAAGAATAAAATTCAACATTCCGTCCAACGTTCGTGTGGTTACTCCTGACACATTTACAGGGAAACTATTCAAATCATATTGGCGTTCATTATTAATCAATAATCAACTTATTCGTAACAAGCCCGACATTTATCATGGACTAAGCAACGAACTGCCCTTTGGCATTACTTCCACCAAAGTAAAAACAGTAGTCACCATACACGACCTTATTTTCAAACGATATCCGCAATGGTACAAATCGCATGACGTTAAAATATACGATAAGAAATTCAGTTATGCTGCCAAATATGCCGATGCTATTGTTGCTGTCAGTAAGCAAACCGCCAATGATATTGTAGAATGGTATCATGTTTCACCCGAAAAGATAAAAGTAGTGTATCAAAGTTGCAACCCGGTATTTTTTAATTTGCTTTCACAGGAAACCATTGAACATATTAAAGAAAAAGAAAAAATTCCTGCCTCCTATTTATTATATGTAGGAACCATTGAAGAACGTAAAAATTTGCATACTCTGGTAGAAGCACTTGCCATAAGCAAAACAGACATTCCCTTGGTGGTTGTGGGCAGAAAAACGAATTATTATTTCAAAAAGGTTGAACCCCTTATCCAAAAATATCAACTGTCTAAACAAATTTATTTTATTGAAAATATAGACAACAAAGAATTACCGGGAATTTATCAGGGAGCAAAAATTTTTATTTACCCGTCACTATACGAAGGTTTTGGAATACCGGTGCTGGAATCGCTTGCCTCGGGAACGCCGGTGATAACTACCGCAGGCGGTTGTTTTAACGAATCAGGTGGCAAGTATTCCGTATTCGTAGATTCAAAAAATCCAGACGCATTAGCACACTCTATTTATGATTTGATAGACAATAAAGAAAAACGTATTACTATGATTGAAGAAGGACGAAAATATGCTCGTCTTTTTAACGCTCAGTCGTCAGCAGAAAATTTAATGAACCTTTATGAACAACTTTTATCCATTTGAAGAAGATATGGAACAATGTCTTTTGACACTTTCCAAAGGCGGCACCATATTATATCCTACCGATACGGTGTGGGGCATAGGATGCGATGCCACTTGTATGGATGCTGTAAATAAAGTATATCAAATAAAAAATCGCCCCCAAAACAATCCATTCATAATATTAGTTCACAGCGAAGCCATGTTATTGAAGTATGTGGATGATGTTCCCGAAATAGCCTACGACTTGATTGAAGCCTCTGTCACACCTTTGACCATTATTTTCCCCAAAGGAAAAAATCTGGCGAATAATGTCATCGGACAGGATGGAAGCATTGCCATTCGTATTGTTCACGAACCTTTTTGCAAAACACTTATCGCTACCTTTAAAAAACCTATAGTGAGTACTTCTGCCAACATTTCAACTTTTTCTGCACCCTTATTTTTTTCAGAAATAAATCAGGAAATAATTCATGCGATAGATTATGTAGTTAAATACAGGCAAAAGGATAATACCCACATACCACCGTCGTCTATTGTAAAAGTATTTTCAGACAATACAGTACAATATATACGAAAATAAACTAAATAAAAAAAGTATCATCTATAAAAATAATTATTATCTTTGCGGTTTAATTTTAAAATCTATTTATTATGTATTTAACTGCAGAAAAGAAAAAAGAGATGTTTAAAAAGTACGGAAAGAGTAACGAAGATACTGGAACTGCAGAAAGCCAGATTGCATTGTTCTCATACCGTATCTCTCATTTAACAAATCATTTAAAAGAAAATCCCAAAGATTACTCAACGCAACAAGCATTGGTAAAATTGGTAGGTAAACGCAGGAAATTGCTAAACTACTTGAAAAAAGAAGATATCGAAAGGTATCGTGCTATAGTCAATAAACTGCATTTAAGAAAATAAAAGGCAATGTTAAATTGCCTTTTTTAATTCATTTTTAAATCAATAAACACAAACGAAAATGTATAAATTAGTAAAAAAAGAAGTACGTTTAAACGATGGAAGAATTATTTCCATTGAAACAGGTAAATTGGCAAAACAGGCAAACGGTGCCGTCGTTATACGATTAAATAACACCATGTTGCTGGCAACTGTAGTTTCTGCCGAAGACGTTAAGGAAGAAGTGGACTTTATGCCTCTGTCGGTAGATTATCGTGAAAAATATTCTGCCTCTGGACGTTTTCCGGGAGGCTTTATTAAACGTGAAGCAAGACCTTCGGAGCATGAGATTTTGATTTCACGATTGGTTGACCGTGCTCTCCGTCCTTTGTTTCCTGACGATTATCATGCCGAAACTTTTGTCAACATTGACCTTATATCGTCTGATAACGAAACAATGCCTGATTCGCTGGTGGGTTTTGCTGCCTCTGCTGCTATTGCCGTAAGTGATATACCTTTTAATGGTCCTATTTCGGAAGTAAGAGTAGCACGCATAGATGGTCAGTTTGTTATCAACCCAAACCGCACCGAACTTGCCAGAGCCGATATCGACATGATGGTTGGTGCTACTTTCGAAAATATATTGATGGTGGAAGGTGAACTTGATGAAGCCAGCGAAAGCGATATGATTGAAGCCATACGTGCTGCACACGAAGAAATCAAAAAACAATGTAAAACTCAAATGGAAATGGCCGAAGAGTTGAACATTGTAAAACGCACCTATTGTCACGAAACCAATGACGAAGAAATAAAAAAATCATTTCACGAATTTGCTTATCCAAAGATATGGAATGTTCTTGAACAGGGTATAAAAGACAAACACGAACGTTCAAAATTGCTGGATTCTGTTTACGAAGAATTTTTAGCCACATTTCCCGAAGAACCCGAAGATGAGTTTATCGTAATGCTGAAACGCTATTATGAAGCCATTAAAAAAGAATGCATTCGTGAATTTTATTTATCCAGAAATATTCGTCTTGATGGCAGACAAATGACCGAAATACGTCCTATATGGTGCGAAGTAGATTATCTTCCCATGGCACACGGTTCAGCCATTTTTACACGTGGCGAAACACAGTCGCTAACTACTGTTACCTTAGGTACCAAAATGGACGAACAGCAAATTGACGGTGCTGTATTTCAAGGATACGAACGGTTTATTCTTCATTATAATTTTCCACCGTATTCTACCGGTGAAGCACGCCCTTACCGTGGCGTTGGACGTCGTGAAATTGGACATGGCAATTTGGCACATCGTGCTTTAAAACGTATGATTCCCAGCGATTTTGACATTAATCCATACACTATTCGTGTAGTTTCAGACATTCTTGAATCAAACGGTTCTTCTTCCATGGCAACTGTTTGTGCCGGCACTCTCGCATTGATGGATGCAGGCATAAAAATTAAAAAACCCGTATCAGGCATTGCCATGGGTATGATTTCGGATGAAAAAACAGGACGCTACGTTATTCTTTCCGATATCTTGGGCGACGAAGACCATCTGGGCGACATGGATTTTAAAGTGTGTGGCACCGTTGACGGCATTACGGCCACTCAAATGGATATTAAAGTAAATGGATTATCATACGAAGTGTTGGCAAAAGCATTGGCTCAAGCCAAGGAAGGACGCCTTTTTATCATGTCAAAAATATTGGAAACCATGCCAGCACCACGTCCCGATTTCAAACCGCATGTACCACGCATTGTTCGTATGGCTATTCCCAAAGACCAAATTGGAGCAGTTATTGGACCTGGTGGAAAAATTATTCAGGAAACGCAAGCCGTTACCAATACCGTAATTACTATTGATGAAGTGGACAATCAGGGCATCGTTGAAATTAGCGGCAACAACCCCGACGATATTCAGGCAGCCATTAAACGCATCAAAGGAATTGTAGGACTGATAGAAGTTGGCGAAGTATTTGACGCTGTTGTAAAATCCATACAAGATTATGGTGCTTTTGTAGAATTGTTCCCCGGTAAGGAAGGATTGTTACATATTTCCGAAATTGAATGGTACCGATTAAAGCGTGTGGACGATGTACTTCACATAGGACAAAAAATACAGGTTAAACTATTGGGATTTGACGACCACGGTAAGATGAAACTTAGCCGTAAAGTGCTCTTACCAAAACCTGAAACAAATTCTCCAAAATAAGTATAAAAAAAACCGCTTCTCGATATGAGAAGCGGTTTTTTCTTGTCTTCCAAATAAAACTATTTTTGAACTGTTGTGTCCATAGTTGCGTTGAGCGAATCAACCTGTTGGTTCAAATCATTAACAGCCTGGTCTAAGGCTTGATTTAATGAATCCAACGATTGCTGTTGTTCTTTGTTACTACCACCACATGATGCTAATGCAAACATGCTAACTACAAAAAGACCGAAAACTAATTTTTTCATTTTACTACATTTTTTAATTAAACAATCACGAATTTATATAAAAAAATAAAAAAGGTAACCCGCTATAAAAAAAAATTTTAATAATACTTGCTAAACCTTATTCCAACACGCATTTATAAAGTTATTAAATTCAGAACTCCTGATTTGATATAAATTAATACCAAGTTGCGTTCATATATGAAAATTCGTTAAAAGTTCAAAAAAGATAGTACTTTGTGATTTTGGGACTGGGGTATGACATCCCCCTAACCCCCTTCAAAGGGGGAATAATTGGAGAAATGGGCTATTGCTCAACACCTCCCCCGTTGAAGGGGGAATTAAGGGGGTCACGCTGTTCCCTTTACTCATTATTTATATCGACTTGCTAACAAGTTCATTAAAACAATTCGCTTCGCTTTTGTTTTATACCAAGTTGCATTTAACGAAGATATGATAACAACTTATATTCAATGTGTGTGAAACCCGAATTTGAATACATAGTCGTATTATACCGATTATATAGGTATAAACTGAATTGAAATACTTTACCGATTAAACATTTTTGAATGCATATCGGTATAAATCATTTTATTGTTAGCGGTTAGGTATAAAATTTGAAAAACAAGTATGGTAAAATAAATTTATCTGCATTAATCCAACCAATCCTCATTAAGTAATAAAAGACGAATAGTGGTTTTATTTTACCAATCCCGTAAAACCCATAAAAGCAAGTGAAAGCAACCCTGCTGTAATTAATGCAATCGGAAATCCTTTCATGGCTTTGGGCACACCTGTAAGTTCCAATTGTTCACGAATACCAGCCATTAAGATAAGTGCAAGCATAAAACCAAGAGCTGTAGAAACAGCATAAACTAAACTTTGAATAAGGTTGTAATTTTTAGTTATGGCTAATATGGCAGCACCCAATACAGCACAATTGGTTGTAATCAATGGCAAATATATACCCAGTGCCTGATAAAGGGCAGGGCTTGATTTTTTAAGAATAATTTCAACGATTTGTACCAATGCTGCAATGACAAGAATAAACGTAATGGTAATCATAAATTGAATATGTAACGGTGTAAGAATAAAATAATATGCTAGAAAAGTTACCAGATTGGCGAGTGCCATGACAAACACAACGGCTGCTCCCATACCAATGGATGTAGATGTTTTTTGTGATACACCTAAAAATGGACATATACCCAAAAATTGAGAAAGTACAATATTGTTGACCAACAAAGCCAGTATAATAATTTGAATAAGATTCATACAATTTTCAATTTAATGTAACTTGCTTTTTAATTTATTCATAAGGAGTATAAGATATCCTAAGGTTAAGAACGCACCGGGTGGCATAATAAAAATTAAAATAGTACTGATATCTGGTGAAAGTATTTTCATATTCAACAATGTTCCATTGCCCAATATTTCACGAATGGCTGCAATAACCATAATGGCTAAACTAAATCCTATGCCCATACCTAATCCATCGAACAATGAATATAAGACTGAATTTTTTTGTGCAAAGGCTTCGGCGCGTCCCAGAATTATACAATTTACAACAATAAGGGGAATAAATACGCCCAACGATTTGTACAACTCGGGAGTATAGGCATGCATAACTAAATCGACAATGGTTACAAATGTTGCGATAATTACAATAAATGCAGGAATACGTACTTTATCAGGAATAAAATTTTTTAACAAGGAAATAAATACATTAGATAAAGTTAATACAAAAATCACTGCAGCACCCATACCCAATGCGTTTGACACTGCTGTAGTAACAGCCAGCGATGGACATGTTCCCAGTACCAATACAAACAATGGATTCTCTTTTACAAGTCCTTTTGAAAACTCTTTAAATAAACTCATTGATTTTTCTTTTTAAAGGCATTATATGCACGTTCTACTGCATCACAAAAAGCTCGCGAAGAAATAGTACTTGCTGTAATAGCATCTACATCTCCCCCATCCTGCTTTACAGAAAGTTTGTACTCTTTTGGGTTTTTGCATTTAAATTGGTCTTTAAATGTCGGTTCTGTCATTTTTGAACCCAAACCCGGTGTTTCTTTTTGGTCTAAAACCGAAATATTATGGATAGTTCCATTGGGTAAAAATCCTACCATTAAAATAATAGTACCACTATACCCTTTTTGAGAATAGGTTTTTACTGCTGTCCCTACTTTTTTCCCTTTATTGGTTGCCCTATACAAAACCAAATTATCTTCCATCTTTATAGCATTTTTGGTTGGGTCATTATCAAACGGCGGTAATACTTCACGAATAGCATTGATTAGTTTCTCCTGTTGACTTTTGTCAATAGGTTCCTTAGTTTCAATATACACAAAGCCCAACGCAAAAGACATTAATATAGAAATTATCGTCAGCGATAAAATCATGTTTGCTAATGTTGATTTAATCTTTTTCATGTATGTAAATGTTTATTATGCTTTAACAAAAAATTCGGGGTTAAAATTACTATTATTTTTAGAATAGATAAGCAAAAAAAAGTGAAAATTTTGCATCATCAACAATAACGAGATGAAACAGAAAACATTTCAAGTTTCACAAAGTTGTTTATGAAAACTTGGATTTTTTTACCTTCAACAGTTGGCAAATAGGTTACATCCGTACGAAGATAGTTAGATTCATATTCCTTAATTTTTTTGGCTTTCTCTCTTTCCTATTGTGGTATCTTATACCAAACCGCTAACAAAAGAATGAAATGAATGTTTTGAAATTTTTAACTATGTTGAAAAAAAAATCATAATAGTAGTACAAATAAACAACCTTTTTATTTATTTTACGTCTTTTAAAAAATATTTGCCATGACAAGATATTTTATATTGATTTTTTTGTGGTTGATAAGCAATTGTGTATTTTCACAGATAAAATTGAATATTGCATGGGACCGAAGTGAACGACTTTTTTATGAAACACCTGATTTGAAAAAACTTCCCGTTACTTTTGAAAATATGAACGATGAGTTTAAAACCATCATAAAAAAATCACTAAAAAGCGGTACGTTACTAAAAAAAGTGATTTTTGACAACGATGATGGCTGTCATACTTATGCAACATTTATCTTTAAAAAGTCGCCCTCCATCAATGACGTTAAAGTGATATTAGAAAGTTTGAACATCAAGGAATTTTATGTAAATAACAATCGCGTTCTGACAAGAACATTAATATCTACTGAAGAAGCAAAAGACAACGCCATGCAATTCAAATTTAAGGATATGCCTTTTAACTCTACGTTTAATGATAGTACAAGAATAGAGTATTATGATTTTCAGGTCTATTATGCAGGAACAAAGTTACAGTACATGCAAGGAAAAGACTATCCCAAATATCTCTATGAAGGATATATTGCCAAATTTACTGAACAACTTGAACATTATACGCAGGCACGCGAAGCATTTATTAAACGAAATCAAAAAAAATGATTATGAAAAAGTTTATATTTTTTTTAGGGATATTTTTATTAAACCAGACATGTTTAATATCGCAAAATGCTACTCAATGTAATATAGCAGACCCATTTTGTACAGGTACTACCTATGGCTTTTCAATGAATACCAATACTACTGCGGAAACGGGACCTAATTATGGATGTTTATTGTCTCAGCCCAATCCTGTGTGGTATTATTTATTAATAGACCAATCAGGTCCTATTACTATATACATGGAATCACCAACAGGAAATGATATAGACTTTGCTTGCTGGGGACCCTTTACCAATCCCAATACACCCTGTACTGCGCAATTAACAGCAGCATGCTCTTCATGTCCCAATAATACTACTGACCCAAGTTTTTATCCATCAGGCAATATGGTGGACTGCAGTTATGACCCGGCAGAATATGAGTATGTACATATTTCAAATGCTGTACATGGGCAATATTATTTATTGTGTATTACTAATTATTCAAATGATCCAGGGGATATCACTTTTACACAGTCCAATACAGGCACATCCGGTCATGGTACCACAGATTGTTCTATTGTTACTCCTTGTGATATTTCTTCTGTAACTGCTACTCCTTCTGCCTGTAATCCGTCCAACAATACATATAGTGTAAGCGGTACTATTACTTTTTCAGATGCACCTACCACAGGGCAGTTGGTAGTTACCGATGGTACCACAACACAGACCTTTAATGCACCCTTTACAAGTCCCATAAATTATACCTTATCCAATTTTAACAGTGACGGCACACAGCATACCATTACCGTTAGTTTTACTGCAGACCAATTTTGTACCTACACGGTAAATTATACAGCACCTGCCAATTGTACGCAATGCAGTACCAATGCGGGTGCCGATTTTTCGATTTGTGGATTATCAACATCCCTAAGTGCTACCGTTCAAACCGGCGACCATAATACATATTGGTCATGCACTACACCTGGCGTTACCTTTACGCCAAGCAGTTCTCCTACGGCTACTGTTACCGTACCAGCATCCGGAACCTATACGTTTACATGGAATATTACCAATTCATTTGGAACACAATGCTCCGATAATGTAACTGTATCTTTTACACAAACACCTACTTCGTCGTTTACAGCAACTCCTGTTAATTGTTTTGGACAGGCATCCACTATTACCTTTACGGGTTCTGCTTCTACTTCATCTGCCTATAATTGGGATTTTGGCACAGGAGCAACCATTGTATCAGGAAGTGGGGCTGGTCCCTATTCAGTTACATGGGCAAACGCAGGAACTATAACTATTACCTTGCAAGTAACAGATAATCATTGCCCTTCTACTACTACTACTGTTACACTTAATCAGCCACCCATACTGGATGCAACAGTAAGTGTTACACCCGTTACTTGTACCAACGGAACCAATGGTACAGTCAATATTAATGTTTCAGGCGGAACACCTGCATATAGTTATTCATGGTCTAATACCACAGGACCTCCATTCCCAGCAGGAAGTTACAGTGTAACTATTACGGATATGCTTGGTTGTTCTATTTATTATCCATTTACCGTTACACAACCCAATCCTATTGTTGTAATACCTAATCAGACCAATTTAACCTGCTATCAAAATAATAGTGGTACTGCATCAGTAAATGTAAGCGGAGGTGTTCAGCCCTATACCTATCAATGGACAGGAAATGTAAGCAATACCAACAGTGCATCCAATTTATCTGCTGGAAATTATATTGCAAGCATTACCGATTCGAATGGATGTCTCGTTACCAATTCTTTTACTATCACAGAACCTTCTGCTGTATATATTCAATTTGTCTCATCTACCAATGTCACATGTAATGGATTATGCAATGGAAGCATCTCTATTGCAGGTAATGGAGGAACTTCAACATCCTATACCTATTTATGGTCTAATAATGATACTACTGCAACCATTAACTCCTTATGCGCTGGAACTTATGATGTTACTGTAAAGGATGTAAACCAATGCTCTGCTGTAGGAACTTACTCTATTACTGAACCTGCAGCAATGGTCGCAAATATTACATCAACCAATGATGTACTCTGCAATGGTGTTTGTACGGGTTCGGCTACCGTAGGTGTAAATAATGGCACTCCGCCTTATTCATATTCGTGGTCTAATAATACAAGCAATCCCACAGCAAATAATCTTTGTGCAGGAAATTATACTGTAACGGTATATGATGTAAATCAATGTTCTGCCTTCACCTCTACTACTATTAATGAGCCGCCAGCACTTACAACCACTGTTTCAAATATTATTCCCGTTAATTGTTATGGAGAATGTAATGGTGGAGCAACAGTATCTGTCAGTGGTGGAACTTCACCTTATACCTATAATTGGAGTGCCGGTGTAGTCAATCAACCTATGAATAATCAGTTGTGTGCAGGTACTTATTTTGTAACGGTTACCGATGCGAATCAATGTACTTCGGTGAATAATGCCATGATTCCACAACCCAGTGAACTCGTTATTACCAGCATTTCCAAAACAGACTTAACTTGCTATGGTTCTAACGATGGAACTATTACTGTGAATATTACGGGGGGTATAGGTATGTGGATGTTTAGTATCCCCAATCATAGCGATACAATAGGACATTTTGCCCATTTATCTGCCGGAAACTATACCGTAACAGTAACCGATGCACATGGTTGTTCCAAAACAGGAAACGTTACGGTGCAGCAACCCGATTCGGTAATGATACATGCACAAAATTATTATTCCATTTGCAATGGCGAATGGGTTTATATGACAGCCAATGCTTCGGGTGGAGTAGGAAATTATACCTATTATTGGAATGGAAATGCAGGAACTTCGGCGTATGGACAGCAGCCATTTGTAAATACTTCCTATACTGTAAGCGCTATCGATTCAAATGGATGTCATAGCGATACAGCAACCATTAATGTGGCTGTTTCCAAACCACTAAGAATTAATATTACTGCTACACCCGATGCCGTCTGTCCCGGTGATGCAGTTGAATTAACACCCATCATGTACGATGGCGGTGGCCCTCCTTATACAATATATCTTCAGGACGGAACCATTTCAACTTCTCCTGTAACGGTTTATCCACAACAATCGGGTATATATATTTTATATGTAAAAGACCAATGCAATTCCATGGCAGTTGATTCTGTATATATAACTGTTTATTCCTTGCCTGAGGTTCAGTTTGTAAGCGATACCATAAGTGGTTGTGTGCCTCTTACTGTAACGTTTCATCCACAAGTTAATCAGCCAGGACAAAGTTATTTGTGGAATTTTGGCGACGAGAGTGTTAATGTTATTTCTTATGAGCAAAACCCTGTTCATACTTTTGATGTACAGGGAGATTATGACATTTCCCTTACCATTACGAGTGCTCATGGTTGTGTTAATTCCTATACACATGTGGATATGATACATGCTTTTGCCACTCCTGATGCTCGGTTTATATTTAATCCAGAAAGTCCCAGTATTGTTAAACCGGAAGTTAATTTTATCAATCTTTCTTCCAGCAATGCAAGCATGTTTATTTGGTCTTTTGGTGATGGCGATTCTTCCAACATTATTAACCCTTATCATCAATATCATCATACAGGAGCATATTATGTGCAACTTATTGCTATCACCAATAAGGGTTGCATTGATACAGCAGGAAGTTACTTAATTGTTCATGATGAATATACGTTTTATGCACCTACAGCTATTTCACCAGATAATGACGGTAAAAATGACGTTTTTTATGTGATTGGAAATGGTATATCCTCTACTAATTTTGATATGAAAATATTTGACCGTTGGGGAAATATCATTTATAAAACGAATAAATATGACCCCAATGACCCTGCCAAATACGGTTGGAATGGCTATGCCGAAGATGGTCATCAAGTACCGGTTGGTACATATACATGGCTTGTAAAATATTACGACCCTAATAAAGTATTACATGAAAAAACAGGACCTGTTACTGTCATCAGATAAATAATAAACTTAAATTATTTTTATGAGCAACGTTTCAAAAAAAAATGCGTCTTACATGAAAATATTTAATTTGAAATTTTTAATTTTACACCGATAAAAATTGAACTTATGAGAAAAATTTTATTTCTTTCTTTATTTGCATTATCAACGATATTTGCTAATGCTCAAATCAGTCAGGGTGGAATTCCGCCCAGTTTTAAATACAATATAAATACAGAAGTGGACAGGGTGGTTCTACATCCCCGAGATATGAAATTTGTAATGAATGAAGAAGAAAAATTAGTTAAAGACGGTCATTTACCACATATTGGATATAGCATTCCAACGAATATTTCTATGGACAATTCCGGTACATGGACAGATGTTCCCGATGGTGGAAGAATATGGCAATTGCAAATCAAATCACCCAGTGCATTGGCACAAGTTGTTTATTACGACAAATTTCATTTACCGGTAGGTGCAAAATTATTTTTATATAATGAGGATAAAACGCAAGTAATAGGTGCATTTACATGGTATAATAATCCTCCTTCGGGCTATTTTTCCAATGAATTGATTTATGGTGATATTGTTACTTTGGAATATTATGAACCAGCAGGTATTTCTGAAAAACCCGTTATTCATATTGACAATATTGGCTATATATACAGAGGTGTAAGTATTCGTAAAAATACAAATTGGACTGAACCTTCCGAAGCATGCGAAATTAATGTAATATGCTCACCGGTGGGCGATAATTGGCAAGATGAAAAAAATGGCGTAGCCAGAATATTGGTTACCACACCTTCAGGGCAAGGTTGGTGTACAGGTTCATTAATCAATAACACCCATCAGGATTGTACTCCTTATTTTTTATCTGCATTTCATTGCTATGATGGTGCTACTGCCAGTGATTTAAATCAATGGATTTTTTATTTTAACTATGAGTCGAGTACTTGTACTACTCCAACTACCGAACCATCTTCTAATTCCATGACGGGTTGTACCTTAAAAGCATCCGCAGATATAAGTGGCGGTTCCGATTTTATTTTACTACAATTGAATCAAACGGTACCTACTTCTTACAACCCATATATGAACGGTTGGGATAGAAACAATTCTGTAACAGGTCCCGGTGTGGGCATTCATCATCCTGCTGGTTCTATTAAGAAAATATCTACGTATAGTTCTGCAGCCTCATCTACCTATTCCGGTTCAGCGGCTAATGCTCATTGGAGAGTAGTTTGGGTTTCCAATTCCAATGGCTGGGGTGTAACCGAAGGAGGTTCTTCAGGTTCTCCTTTATTTGATGCTAATGGAAATATAGTTGGTACACTTACAGGGGGTGGTTCTTATTGTTCAGCACAGTCTCAACCCGATTATTATGGGAAAATATATTATCACTGGGACCAAAATGCCGGTGGCACTACTACTCAATTAAAAACATGGTTAGACCCTACCAGTTCGGGTGTTACATCCTTAAATGGCAAAAATTGCGATGGTTCAACTCAGTCCGATACAGTACATGTGGACTTTTCTGGAACACCGCTTTCTGTTCCTGTGGGTGGTTCTGTCAATTTTACCGATTTATCTACTGGAAACCCTACCAACTGGCAATGGACATTTTCGGGAGGTACACCCGGTACATCAACTGTTCAAAATCCTTCGAGTATTGTATATAATACCGTTGGAACCTATAATGTAAAATTAAAAGCATGGAATGCTACCACATCCGACAGTCTAACCAAAACTTCCTATATTACCGTCTATGACCCCAATGCTATTGCTGCTGATTTTAAGGGCGTGCCTACTACCGTTATGGTTGGTGGAACGGTTCAATTTACAGATTTGAGTACAAATACACCAACATCATGGTCATGGACTTTTGCCGGTGGTACACCAGCCACTTCTATTGTACAAAATCCTTCAATAGTATATAATACGGTAGGTACTTACAATGTATCGCTCACTGCAACTAACAGTACGAGTAATGATATAGAAACAAAAACAAATTATATTACTGTAGTGGATACCAGTGAGGCACCGCATGCTGATTTTATTGCTGATTTTACCAGTATTCCTGTGGGAAATAATGTTAATTTTACCAATTTATCTACGGGCTATTATGATTCGTTAAAGTGGACTTTTTCGGGTGGCGTTCCCGCTACTTCTACTGTTTCAAATCCAACCGCCATTAATTATCCTACTATTGGGAATTATGATGTTACCTTAATATTATATAGTATACTTGGTAATGATACATTAACTAAAACTGCTTATATACATGTTTTTGACAGTACACAAGTAGGACCAGTACATGCAAACTTTCAGGCTATTACTTCCCGTTTAATTGTTCAAGGTGGTGGCGTTTCCTTTCAGGATTTATCTACTGGTGGACCTATAACATCGTGGCATTGGACGTTTGAAGGAGGTTCACCTGCAACGTCTTCAATTCAAAATCCTTCTACAATTATCTATTCAATGCCTGGTATTTATTACGTCAGTCTGTCTGTAAGCAGCGGACCATATAGCGATACGCTTGTTAAGGATGATTATATTGTAGTAACTACCGAGCCATGGCCCAATCCTGAAGGATTTTGCGATACCATTCAAAACATTTTAGGCAATGAGCATCCATTGGTATTTTTACACTTGACACCCGCTCATTGGGGATACGTTCCCGGACATAACCAGTTAAAAGTAAAAAGTTATGCCGATAAATTTACCAATTATACCTTTGCTAGTGTTAACGAATTGATTGTTCCGGTAGTAAAGGCTATTGGTGCCACTCCTACCAGTAAAGTACGTTTTACCGTTTGGAATGAAGATACTTTAACCGGTTTACCAAAAACTATTTTAGCATATAAGGATAAAATTATTAACGATTTTTCGCCCATGCTTTATCAGACTGTTCAATTTGACCATCCCGTTCCTGTGAACGGTAAATTTTTTGTTGGTTTTCAATTATATTACACCAATCCCGATACCTTTGTAGTTTATATGGCTCCTGACCGCGGTGTAAACGGAATGAATACTATGTACATTCAAAAAAGCAATTCAAGTTGGGTTACTCTTTCACAATTTTTTAATGATACGCTTAAATTTAATACATCCATGGCTATACGTGTTGTTGGTTGCCTTCTTGGTGTTGATGAAATAGATATTCAGCAACGTACTATAATTTATCCCAATCCTGCCAATGACCAACTCATGGTTGAGTTTGTTGATTTAGCAGTTCGCGATGCAACATTTGAAATATATGATATGATGGGAAGAAAATTATCGGTTACTACATTAAGCACTTATGGAAATAACCAATTTGTGCTTGACATTCATTCTTTAACTCGTGGAATTTATATATTACGAACCAAAGTGAACGGTACATATATTAACCAACGATTTACAAAATTATAATGCTTGCAACAAAAAAAGGCAGGATAATATTTATCTTGCCTTTTTTATAATAGAAATACAATATTTTTATGAGGGATAATCGTTTCGAATAATTTATTTTTGCTATATTTATATGAAGATGCAAGAAATTATAGATAGACTGATAAAAGAAAAACCCGTTCAACAAGACGAAATAGCGCAATTGCTTCAAGTGAAAGGCGAGGAACGAACCGAACTTTTTTCAAAATCAAAGGAAATAAAAGAAAAATACGTTGGCAATAAAGTTTATTTCAGGGGACTGGTAGAATATTCCAATGTTTGTGCAAAAAATTGTTATTATTGTGGTATCCGTAGTGGTATTAAAGAACTAGAACGCTATACGCTTACTCACGAAGAAGTATTGGAATCAGCACGATTTGTTCTTCATAATCGATATGGAAGTATGGTACTTCAAGGGGGTGAAAATTCATCACCCGCATTTATTAAGGAGATTACTTCATTAATAAAAGAAATAAAAAAATTTTCCGATGAAAAAATAGGAATAACCTTATCGTTCGGAGAACAAACAGAAGAAACATACAGGGAATGGTACGAAGCAGGTGCGCATCGATATTTATTGCGTATCGAAGCATCGGACAAGGAATTGTATCAAAAAATTCATCCCAACGATATACGTCACGATTACGATACACGGTTGCAATCATTGTTACTACTCAAGAAAAACCATTATCAATTGGGCACTGGAGTGATGATTGGCTTACCCTTTCAAACGTATAATAATCTTGCCCACGATTTACTTTTTATGCGTGAACTTGATATCGACATGTGTGGCATGGGACCTTACATTGAACATGCACAAACGCCGTTATATGAACTGCGACATATCTTATTGCCCATCGAAGAACGTTATGATTTGACTCTTAAAATGATAGCCGTGTTGCGTATTATGATGAAAGATGTAAATATTGCTTCTACTACGGCCTTGCAAGCCATTGACCCTGTTGGAAGAGAGAAGGCAATTGCTATAGGTGCCAATATTCTTATGCCGAATATTACACCCTTAAAATACAGAGATAAATATTTTTTGTACGAAAATAAACCTTGTGCCGACGAAGAAGCAGACGATTGTATCAATTGTCTTGAAATGAGAATTAAGTATGCGGGTGGAGAAATAGGCTATGATGAATGGGGCGATTCAAAACACTTTAAAAAAAGTTGAAAGATTAATACCAATTTGCTTACAAGATAAATTAACCCGAATAATTCATTAATATATAAATTTAGTTTTATGAATTACAAAGACGACAAAAACATAACCTTTTTAATACAAGAACTAAGATTTCATCTCGTCAGCAATGACGAGACAAATAGCAGATATAAAATGTTATACCAAACCGTTAAAAAAAATGATTTATACCGATACGCATTCAAAAATATTTAATTGGTAAAAGCATTCAAATTTTGTTTTTACCGATATTCATCGGTATAATACGACTATGTATTCAAATTCGGGTTTCACCCTATTTGAATATAAGTTGTTATCATATCTTCGTTGAATGCAACTTGGTATAAAACAAAAGCGAAGCGAATTGTTTTAATGAACTTGTTAGCAAGTCGGTATAAAAATCCCCTCCCTTGTTCTCGTTTTGTCATATTGAGCGAAGCGAAATATCTAACAATTGCACCCTCTCATGTTCTTGTCTCGTCATCCCGTTAGAACGAAGAGATGGGACGAGTATGGGTACCGGCTAAACCCTCAAGGTTTTGCTTAGCTTTATCGCCGGTTAAACCTTGAGGGTTTTCCAACTCACCCCCTTTAATTCCCCTCTCTCTATTACATAGAGAGTGGGCTATGAGGTGAGTAAAGAATTGAGCCATTATTTTTTTTGAATATAAGTTATTATCATATCTTCGTTGAATGCAACTTGGTATAAAACAAAAGCGAAGCGAATGGTTTTAATGAACTTGTTAGCAAGTCGGGTTAGAATTTATCATTTCAATTTTTTATTTTTAAGCAACCATAATTTTTTTTTATTTTTAAGCAACCATATTTTTTATTATTCGTCTATAAAATAAATTTTAATGTTATGAAAAAAATATTGATTTCGTTAATGATGACCCTGTATGTTCTATCAACATTTGCTACCGGTTTGTCGGTTTCTATTACGTTAAATTCCAATGCAGCCTGTTATGGAGATTGCAATGGCTCTGCCACCGCCGTTGCTAATGGTGGTACGGGTACTTATTCGTATGTATGGTCAGGACCAAATGGATATACGAATACGGATTCCATTGCTGTTAATATGTGTGCTGGCGAATATACAGTAACAGCAACTGATAGCAATGATATGTCAACAGCAACAGCCAATGTAGTCATAACTCAACCTGCTGCTATTTATTCAACATTTACCTATACCAAAAGCCAATGTGGAAGTGGAAGCAGTACGGTTAATCTTACCAATACAGGTTCATCCGGTAGTGAATATTCCTATTCATGGACATTTGATGGAGGCACACCCACATCAAGTACTTTAGAAAATCCATCTGTATTCTATAATACAATTGGTAATTTTAATGTTACTCATACTGTTACCAATAATACGTGTACTTCTTCTACCACCGAAACGATTTCCATATATAATATTTATGTCAATATATTTAGTTCTCCTTCTTGTTATAGTTATTGCAGTGGAACGGCAAATAGTAATGTTAGCGGAGGTGTATTTCCCTATACTTATTTGTGGAGTGATTCATCAACATCGTCACAGATTTCAGGGTTATGTCCTGGCTCCTATTCAATAACGGTAACAGATTTATATGGTTGCACAGGAACAAATTCTGTTACCATAGTTCAAGATTCACAATTAACTGTTTCTTTTATATCAAATGGTTTGACTTGTGGAAATTGTAATGGAACGGCTACTTGTCAGGTAAATGGTGGAACGCCCCCTTATAATTATACGTGGAGCAATTTTATTTGTGGAGCAACCATTAATAATTTATGTATTGGTACTTATTGGGTTACTGTTTTGGATGCAGTGGGATGTTCAACAACAGGAATGGTAGGCATTACCACCGCTTCGAGTGGATTTACCTATTCCGCAACTACAACGCCTGAAACCTGTAATTATCATAACGGTTCTATTTGTGTACCAAACCCCTATTATTAGGACAAAATTAGTGAACATTTTTATATAAAG
>CAYSIN010000006.1:53177-60080 GCA_964431135.1 uncultured Bacteroidales bacterium | reverse complement strand
ATTCATTTCATTCTTATACTTTGGTTCATGCCGACAGAATAACCGTATTAATTAAAACAAAAGCAAAACGTATTTTTTTAATGAACTTGTTCGCAAGTCGGTATTAGCAAACATTGCGGTTATATTATATTTGAATTTTTAGAAGTGTCCTTAAGTTAAAAAAATATATTGCTACTTCCATAAATTTAATATAGTTTTGTACAAATAAAATTTTACTATCATGAAAAGACTGTTTATTGTATTGATTTCGGTAATGGTTGTTGCTGTTACAGCATTTGCCGATGAAGGCATGTGGTTGCTTACTTTGCTTGGTAAAAAATATAGCGATTTGCAAAAAGCGGGATTAAAACTTTCGGTACAGGATATTTATAATGTAAATCGTTCATCGTTAAAAGATGCCGTAGTGCAGTTTGGAAATGGCTGTACAGGTGAAGTTATTTCTAAAAAAGGATTAATCCTAACCAATTATCATTGCGGTTATGCATCTATTCAATACCACAGTACTGTTGAACATGATTACCTTTCAGACGGTTTTTGGGCAAAAAGTTATGAGGACGAACTTCCTAATTCTAATCTGACGGTCAGTTTTCTTATCAGTATTGAAGATGTTACTGCCAGAGTTACCAAAGACGTTACTCCAACAATGACCGAAAAGGACAGAATAGAAAAAATAAAAAAGGCATCTGAAAGCATTATTCAGGAAGCCATTAAGGGGACAACATATCGTGCCATAGTACGTGATTTTTTTGGGGGTAACCAGTATTTGTTACTTATATATAATGTATATGGTGATGTACGTTTGACAGGAGCACCACCTTCGTCTATTGGAAAGTTTGGAGGAGATACCGACAACTGGATGTGGCCCCGTCATACATGCGATTTTTCCGTATTTCGTATATATGCTGCTAAAGATAATACACCTGCTAAATATTCCAAAGAAAATGTACCCTATACCCCCAAACAATCGCTTTCTATTTCGTTAAGCGGAATTCATCAGAACGATTTTGTAATGATTATAGGATATCCAGGTAGAACTAACCGCTATATGACATCATGGGGGGTTGAAGAAGCCATTAATCGTATTAATCCTGCCATTGTAAAAATTCGGGACAGAAAATTAGCTATGTATCGTCAAGATATGAACAGCAATCCGAGTGTCAGAATACAGTATGCTTCCAAATATGCTGCCACTTCTAATTATTGGAAATTTTTTATTGGACAAACCAGAGGACTGAAACGCTTGCATGTATATGAAACTAAAATACAGCAAGAGCAAGCATTTAACAATTGGGTATTACAATCTTCGGAACGTCAGCAAAAATATGGAAATGTACTTAAAGATTATCAGGAAGCCTACACCAAATTGAAAGATTATGATTTATTCAGAACTTATTATTCCGAAGCCGGCATGAGAGGCATTGACATTATTGGTTTTGCCTCACGTTTTATAAACCTGTACAAAGCGTTGGAAACGGATACGCTGAGCAAGGAAAAAAAGGCTCAAATAATAGAACGATTACGGAATGAAACCGAAAATTATTACAAGGATTTTAATGCATCTACCGACCAGAATGTATTAAGTGCCTTGATTGAACTCTTTGCACAAGACATTCCCGAGTCATTCCTTCCTTCTGAAATAAGCAGCATTAAAAAGAATTATAAAGGCAATTATACCAAATTTGCCAAAGAAGCCTTTGAGGTAAGTTTTTTCAAAAGCAAAGAAACCATCTTAGCCTTTCTGAATGCCCCTATCTATAAGAAATTAGATAGAGACCCCATATTCAAACTTATGTATTCTATTTATGGTGCTGGCAAACGCTTTGAGGAAGAATATGCTGATGCCATAGAAAAACTTAAAAAGGCAGAACGCTTGTATATGGCAGGCTTAATGGAAATGAATCCTGACAAAATATTTTATCCTGATGCCAATTCAACCATGCGCCTGACGTATGGAAAAGTGATGCCTTATAATCCTGCCGATGGCATTTTTTATGATTACTATACAACATTGGATGGTGTGATGGAAAAGGAAGACAGTACCAGTAACGAGTTTAAAGTACCTGACCGTTTAAAGATGCTATGGAAAAATAAGGATTTTGGGCAGTATGCCGAAAATGGTATAGTGCGTACCTGCTTTTTAAGTAACACCGATATTACAGGCGGCAATTCCGGGAGCCCTGTTATTAATGGGAAGGGAGAATTAGTAGGCATTGCCTTCGACGGCAACTGGGAAGCCATGAGTGGCGATATTGCTTTTGAACCCGATTTGCAACGTACTATTTCGGTGGATATTCGTTATGTTATGTTCATTATTGATAAATATGCCAATGCTAAAAATCTTATTTCAGAAATGGATTTTGTGAGAGATTGAGATTTGATAAAAAAGTAAAAAAAAATTGATTATATGTGGTGTAAATAATTGGTAGTGAAAATAAGAATAAAAAAAACGTTTCCATAGAATATATCCATCATAAAAATCATACGAAAATCAGTGCCTGTTCTGTCCCGTCAGTTATACGGGAATGGGGGGTCAGATATTCTTTTTCGTCGTTGGTGTCTTGTTATTATGGACGAGATTTTCACATTCTCACATTTCCATTTATCTTTACAAAAATTTTTTTTTAAAAATAGTAAGATGAAAAAAACAGGAATTTTGATTTTAATGTGTATAGTCCAACTTGTGTCGGCGCAGTATTATACACCACAGGTAGATTCGATACCCATGCGTGATGGGAAAAAAATAGCCGCAGATATTTACCTTGCCAGTTCTACAGAAGCATTGCCAACCATTCTTGTGCAAACGCCATACAACAGGCTTCTTTATCGTTTTAATCTGCCATTGGTAGGGCAAGCATTGACACAAAATCACTATAATTTTGTTATTACCGACTGGCGTGGATTTTATGGGAGTGCGTCTGCTTTTGTTGCCAACTATGATAAAGGATTGGATGGTTATGATATAGTAGAATGGATTGCACAGCAATCGTGGAGTAATGGTAAAATTGGTACATGGGGACCTTCTGCATTGGGAAAAATTCAATATCAAACAGCAAAGGAAAATCCTCCTCATCTGGTTTGCTGTGTTCCGCTGGTTGCTTTTCCAATGACCTTATATCAGGAATATTTTCAGGGAGGTGTTTACAGAACAGAGTATGTGGAGCAATTAGACCAGTTGGGATATGGACTTTCTACGTGGACGCTTGCTAATCCGTTTTATAATTTGCAGTGGCAATATGTCGAATCATCTACCAATTACCCTTCCTCTATAAAAGTTCCCATGTTTATGATAGGTGGATGGTACGACCACAATATCGACGGCATGATTTCCTTTTTCAATGGTATTTGTCAATCTTCGCCTGTCGGAGCAACACACAAATTGCTTATGGGTCCATGGGTTCATGGTGGGCATGGTAGTGCCTACGTGGGGTCAAGCCAGCAAGGTGAACTCACCTTTAATAATGCCTCTGGATGGAGCGATTCGTTAGCGTTGCGTTTTTTTGATTATTATTTACGCAACCTTGCCAATAACTGGCAAAACGAACCCGTATTTCGTTATTATCAAATTGGCGACAATGAATGGAGAAGTGCTACATCTACCAGTGCAATAATAACTAACGAAACGAACTATTATTTATCATCCTTATCTGAATTAAGTTTAAATATACCTGTTTCATTGTCACAGTCGGCTTCATTAATATATAATCCACATGACCCTTCGCCCACACACGGAGGTTCAACGCTGAGACAAGATTTGTTACAGGGTCCGTATGACCAGTCGCAAGTAGTAGAATCGAGAAATGATATTTTGATTTTTTCTACGCCACCGTTGGCTTCTTCGTTACAGATTTATGGCAAACCCAAAGCCAGATTGTATGTTAGCAGTAACTGCAAGGATACCGATTTTGCCATTCGTCTATGTGATGTATATCCAGATGGTACGTCCATGCTGATTTCTGACGGAATAAAGCGAATGCGTTTTCGCAATGGATACAGAACTACGGATACGGCTTCCATGCAAACAGGGGTTATATATGCCGTTGATGTTGACTTGCCTTGTGCTGCTTATACTTTTCTTGCAGGTCATCGTGTTAGGCTTGACATTACTTCTTCCAATTATCCAAGGTTTGACAACAACCTTAATAATGGTCAAGCCATGTATGTCGCCGGTGATACCATCACTGCCACCAATACGGTTTATTTTGAATTAGGTCATGAATCGTATTTGTCGCTTCCAGTATGCAATTCAAACAATTTACCGTCGCTTTATGAATCAAATAGAATGGTTGTTTATCCTAATCCAGCAAGTTCTTATATTGAAATAAATCTGCCTGAAGAAATTCTGTCTATTAAACTATTTGACAGTTATGGAAAAGAAATCAATCTGCCAGAACAGCATATTATCAACATTTCAAACTTACGTAGCGGTATTTATATGATTCATGTTACAACACTAAAAGGCAACGTTTTTATTAAAAAATTGATAAAAGAATAGATTTCTATTGATTTTGAATAAGATAAAAAATAAAATTGAATATTTGAACAAATTATTGCATTATTCAAAATTATGTATTAATTTTGTCCGTTTAATCAATTAAATTTATTATGAGAAAAATTACTATTATCTTGTCGTTGTTGGTTTCAACAGCATTGTACAGTCAAAATTATCAAGTAGGTCATCAGCAAATAACCTATATTGATTCATCTCGAAGTAATAGGAGTATAATGACAGAAATTTATTATCCTTCTACAACAGCGGGTGATAATGTGGCTATAGCCAATGGTCAGTTTCCGCTATTGGTTTTTGGTCATGGATACAGTATGGCTTGGAGTGCTTATCAATGGTTGTGGGACAGTATTGTACCCTATGGTTATATAATGATATTTCCACGTACGGAAGGGAGTATGAGTCCATCACATCAGGATTTTGGTCTTGATTTGCGTTTCTTAAATGAACAGTTAAAAAAGGAGAATGTATTGTCGTCATCGTTTTTTTATCAACATTTGTCCAATACCAGTGCCATTATGGGTCATTCCATGGGAGGCGGTGCTTCTTTTCTGGCAGCAGAAAATTATACCAATTTTACGACATTGATAAATTTTGCGGCAGCAACTACTAGTCCTTCCAGCATTACGGCGGCTACACATGTTACTTCTCCGCTTTTAATGTTCAGCGGTGAAAACGATGGAGTAGCACCTACAGCATCGCATCAAATTCCCATGTACGATTCGTGCATCAGTGCTTGTAAAACACATATAACTATCACGGGCGGTGGTCATTGCTATTTTGCCGATTATAATTTTACGTGCAATCTGGGTGAAATGGCAACAAGTCCTCAGCCTGTCATTACACGTGAAGCACAACATGCTGAAATTGCATACTTGTTAATCCCGTATTTGAATTTTATGCTAAAATCAAGTTCTGTAGATGAATCTCTTTTTCTAAATAGATTGACCAATGATTCAAATATAACTTATGTACGCAATTGCAACACAGCAGTTCTACCATCTGATATGACATTCATACATGTATATCCAAATCCTGCTATAGATATGATTAATATTTCAATACCAAACAATAATAAGGAAACACTTATATCTCTTTTTGATGTATATGGAAGAATCTTATATGAAGGAAATACCATATCAGATTTTTTTCAACTTTCACTTGACCGTTACAGCAAAAACGGGATTTACTTTTTACAAATAATTCAAGATAGAAATACAAGGACGTTCAAAATTGTAACAAAAATTTTTTGAAAAACCATTTCATCCTTTTAATTTTATACCCGATTTTACAAACTATTTTCTATGAGTGAAGGCAGCAAAGATATGGTTAAGGAACAAATAATAAAGGCAGCATCCATTATTTTTGGAAAATATGGATATAAAAAAACAACTATGGATGATATTGGACAGGCAACAGGAAAGGGTAAAACAGCCATTTATTATTATTTTAAAAATAAGGAAGACGTATTTAAAGCAGTGGTAGAAAAAGAAGCCAGCGAACTGGAACAGGCACTTGTTAGTGTTACAACAACATCTGAAACTGCTGAAGAAAAACTAAAAGCCTATTTTCAAATTCGCATGCAAGTTATGCTCAATCTTTCCAATTTTTATAATGCCATGAAAAGTGAGTTGCTTGACCATCTTTCCTTTATTAATAAAATTCGTAAAGACGTTGATGATAAAGAACTTCAAATTGTCAAGTCTATTTTAAAAGAAGGTATAAAGCAAAAACAATTTGCTATTAAGGATTTTGATATGACTGCTCTTATGCTGGTTACAGTTTTGAAAGGATTGGAAATACCTTTATTTGTAGAAGACAAGGTAAAGGATTTATCTCAATACATGGAACTTATGATACGTATAATCTGTTTTGGTATTGTAAAAAGATAATTACTATCAAAGATGTTAAATACGTGTGTTTATGATATACTTATTACATCTTAACCAATTTCTTAACCACCGTGCCATGGTTGCATATTAATTTAACCGTATATATGCCCTTTGTTAACATTGAAATGTTTAATACAAGATTTTCTCTGTTTGTTTGAAGAGGGAAGTTATAAATGATTCCATTGGTAGCAATTGCAGAAATGGATATTATTTCATGTAAATCTATTCCTTCTATGTAACAAACGTCAGAGGCAGGATTGGGATATATTCGAATATTATTGACGATTTGAAAGGGCAATTTATTAAACGAACCCGTTTTAATCCATACGGGATTGGTAAATGAGTGATAGGTTTCGCTTGATTTTCTATAATAAAGTGTTTCTGAAGCAGTATATGTTTTAATCGTTTCGATATATGCCCTGATGGCAATGTATTGATTATCGGGCATAGTAGATGATGTAAACAGGTTAGAAAATAATGTTTTTAAACTGATAGAAAACGAGCCGC
>CAYSIN010000006.1:40139-53167 GCA_964431135.1 uncultured Bacteroidales bacterium | reverse complement strand
TTAAATAAAGTGTTCTTAAGGAATTTTATGTTTTAATGGTTTGGATTTTGCCCTTAATGGCAAGGTTTTGTTTATGGGGAAAAGAAATGATGTAAACAGGTTAGAAAATAATGTTTTTAAACTGATAGAAAACGAGCCGCAACCCATATTAACAGGATAGGTATAACTACTGTCTTGCGTTTCAACTACAATGATTGCATGGTTTACTGTGCCAAATAGAATGTTTGAAATGGCTTGCAAATGAATTACTACTTGATTTTCGTCTAAATCTTCGGCATTCATATCATCACCGGGATACATAGTCCCCAGACTACTCGATACGGTTAAAATGATTACCGGTCCTGACGAAAGTACGGTATGTCCGTCTTTCAAGGCTTGCAAAACATGTTGTCCGTTAGTTCCCATGCCATTGGGACAATACACCAACGTATTTAATGCACCCGGATGATTGTTTTCCATTTGACCGCTTACACCTCCGTAAACATAGTCCGTACCGGAAAAATTAAATGAGCCGTGTGCATCGCTTCCTGCAGAAAGAAAAAGTTTCCAATGTTTTACCAAAGAATTTTCATTTTTCATTTTTAACCCTTTGCGTAATAAAAATCCGTATGCTTCCATATTTTGAGTAAAGCGATACATAGTTTGTAAATTATCAGAGGCAGGTACTTCGTAAAATCCGTACGGTTCAGCATTTCCGCTTACGTTCCACGGGTCTTTGTCTGTATTGGTGCAGGTTAAGGTGTACCATAAATTCCAGTTTTCCAAACCAATCAAATTCTTTTTGTAAACCATCGAAAGGTCTGACGAATATACATCTGATGCAGCCGAAAGATTATTCCATATAACACTTCCACAAGTTAGGGCAGGGTTTCCATTGGTAGGAGACAAACTGTCGGATAAGTTCCATACATCACCATTTACAAGTATCGATAGTTTATCGCCTTCTGCAAAAGGATGTGCAGCATAGCAAAAGCCGTGATATTTATCAAGCGAATCCTGTAACATGTCAACCGTAATACTGGTAGTGGATACGTCGCCACCGCCATCGTAAATATAAGGTGTAGAAAAGGGTGCGTCTGGACTGGGATATACAAGACTATGTACTATTTTGCCCTGACTGTTTAAAATAGAAGCCTCCATGCCTCTTATATAAATAAAACTGCTATCCTGATTATTCAACTGGGCTATTTCGTTTCCTTCTCGTTGCCAATTGTCTTGCATGCTAATACCGTAATTGTCATAATCACAACTATGGTCTGTGGTAATGGTCCAATCAAGTCCACTGTGTTTTGCATTTATTTTGGATGATGAAAGAGGTAATCCATTTTCGGCTGTATTTTGTGTAAAATAGGAATGAAAATGGGTGTCGCCACGATACCATTGCTGAACAGTGGGGTATGATTTATCAGATACAAAAACACGAAACCAGAATTCTTCATCCGAAGCATAATCCAAACTGGCAAAGACATGAATATCTATAATACTGTCGCTACATAAATATTGACTCCAAACACTATAAGGAATATTCAAATTGAAATAAAAATAATGCATATTAACAACGACAACGGGAACAGGTGGAATCCATAAATTAGTATCGGCAGAAAATACGACCGTATGGCTTGCATCACGAACAGGTTTGGAATCTACAAACGATTGGCTACTCCAAACATTATCTTGCATGGAATAAGAACTAAAAAGATTCATGAATTGCGAGGTTGACAATGAATCGAATTTAACAGGTGAATCAAAAGTCTGGCTTGAAGCACATTTAAAACTTATATCCATATAGTTTAAATAGTTGGTACAATTGGTGCATTCGCTATTGTGAATATAAACAGTAATGGGTATAACGCTGTCCTTGGTTATATCAAGTCGTACAGGTGTATCTACAATAAAATCTGAACCGGGTGAGTTGTTCTGTTTTTGAGAAAAAATGTTTACAGAAAATGTCAAAAATATTAATAAAAGAACATGATTTTTATTCATAAATTTTTTTCAAAAATAAATATAATTTTTGATTTAATTCGAATGATTTATCCTGTCAAACTCTAACGAGAGTTTTTGACGAGATAAAAATGATAAACGTCATTGATAATTTAAAAATATGTATAAAACTTTGCATGAAAATAAATAGGTATATGTATAGAATAGAAAAACATCCCATACTGGAAGTGCCCAAGACAGAAAAAATCACATTTTTATATGAAGGAAAACAAATAGAAGCCTATAGCGGTTTTACCATTGCAGCAGCCTTGCATCAGGCAGGTTATCCTGTTCACAGTCATAGTTTAGACCGTCGTAATCGTAGCCTTGAATGCGGCATTGGAAAGTGTGGTGCTTGCGAAATGCTTGTTGACGGTATTGTTCGTAGAATATGCATTACGAAAGTTGATGGTATTAAAGAAGTAAAAGAAATACCCAACAACTATTATCCTGCATATATACCAGCCAAAACAGACGAAGCACTTAAAATTTATCGTACTCGTGTTGTTATTATTGGTGCAGGACCAGCAGGATTGGCTGCACGCGAAATCCTTAATCAGTACGATGTGGACAATATAGTAGTAGATAACAATAGCAAAATTGGAGGGCAATTTATTATGCAAACCCATCAATTTTTCTTTTTTGAAAAAGAAAAAAAATTTGGTGGAATGCGAGGCTTTGATATTGCTAAAACACTAGCGGGCGATGACCATAGCGGTATTTTTTTAAATGCTACCGTATGGGATATTCTTGAAGGGAAACGCGTAGCCGTTAAAAATCTGGTAACGGAAGAAATTTTTTATATGGATGCCGATGCTATTATTATTGCTACGGGTGCGGTTCCGTTTATGCCTGCCTTTGAAAATGATGACGTGCCGGGTGTTTATACTGCTGCGGTAGTTCAAAAAATGATGAATAATGAATTTACGTTACTTGGAAAAAATATTTTAACTGTTGGTGCTGGGAATATAGGTTATTTAACGTCCTATCAACTTATGCAGGCGGGTGCACATGTCAAAGCCATTATTGAAGCCATGGACAAAGAAGGTGGATTTCCCGTTCAGGCAAACCGTGTCCGTCGTTTAGGAATACCTATATTAACCTCACATATTTTATTAAAGGCTATACCTAATGCCGATTATACCGGCATTACCGGTGCAGTAATTGCGGAATGCAAAAATTTTGAACCAGTGCAGGGTACTGAAAAAATTATTGAAAATATTGATGCTATTAATATTTGTACAGGACTTGTTTCTGATGACCAATTATTAATTAAGGGGAATGAAGTTTTTGGGCGATATTGCTTTGGCGTAGGCGATGCCATTCGTATAGGCGAAGGCACCAGTGCTGTTTTACGTGGCAAACAGGCAGCCTATGAAGTACTCGATATATTAAACCAGCGGTTTGATTATGACCATTATCTTGAAATATCCAAAGAATATATCGAATCACAACAACATCCTGTTAAAGTTATGGATATGCCCTATATGCCCAAACCTGAGCGACTCGAAAAGCCATTCGTGCTAATTGATTGCTTGTATGGTTTTGCATGCAATCCTTGTGCTTTTGCCTGTCCCAATGGTGCCATTACCAAATCATCTACCGCAACAGTTCCAGAAATAGATTTTGCAAAGTGTACGGGCTGCATGGATTGTGTATATCAATGTCCGGGCTTGGCTATTTTTGGTTATAATTTAAAAAAGAATTGGTTGTTTTTACCCATGGAGTATTTTGCCGAAGAAGAAGAAGAAGTATTTCTGGTCAATAATCACGGACAGAAACTGGGAGATGGAATTATAGAAAAAATATTACGAAAGCCTAATAAAACCAATATTGCACGTGTAAAAGCCATCAATCTTAGCGGAAAAGAATTAATGGATGTACGTGGTTTTATTATTAAGGAAAATTATCCAAAATCATTGATGTTACATTCCAACAACGATAAAACAGAAAGCAAAACTTACCTATGCCATTGCGATGATGTTACGCTGGAAGAAGTATTAAAGCAGATAGGGGATAGAAAATACATTTCTATTGATGAGATAAAACATACTACACGTCTTGGAATGGGTGCTTGCCGTGGAAAACGTTGCATTAAACGTCTAAAACAGATTATTGGAAAATATCATATTCAAATACTGGGAGAAGCCACTCCACGTGGTCCACTTTCCAATCAACTAACATTACGTGAACTTTATCCAAAATCTGCTAACGAAAAAATTATAGTCAACACTGCATATAATGAATTGAAAAAAGTAAAAACCAACGTTTTAATTGCCGGAGGTGGTATTGCTGGAAGTGCTTTGTTTCGCTATTTTTCAGAAGCAGGTTATAATCCTATTCTTATAAATTATGACCGTGGTGCTTCATGGCGAAATATAGCCGGTGGGCGACCTGCTTTTTCTGTTCCAGAAATTTCAGATATTGCTATACACAACCTTGAAATATTCAAGGAACTTCAACAGTTGAAAAATATTAATTTCAAGCAAACACGCTATGTTCAATTTTCTCATGATGAGGATACTTACAAAGCGTTGGAAAAATCTATAGAATGGAGCGATGCGTATCTTATTCAACCGTCCGATTTTGTTAAGGAAATATCTCCCAATTTCAATCCAAATCTTAAAACATACAATGCTGCTCTTGTTACCAATAATTGCTGGCAGGCTACGCCGGGTATAGTTGTTGATTTACTTCGCAATATTGGAATTGAGAAGGGAGGTGTGGTATGGGAAGATTCATCTTTGATAGACATTGAAAAAAATAGACATTACAAAGCATTGATTAAACATCACGATGGACATTATTACGAAGTTGAATCTGAATTATTTATTAATGCATTGGGATTTAAGGCAGAAGCATTTGCATCCAAACTGGGTATAGATACCGGTTTATACCCTGTAAAGCATCAGGCATTTATAACACGCCGTCTGCCTATGCTGGGCAATAATGGGCAACCGCTCGATATGCTTATTGACCGTCGTAAATATAAAGGCTTTTCTGCCGTATATGGTCAACAGTTGCATGAAACAGGACAAATTATTGGTTGTGCATCACCTGCCAATGAATATTTAGAAACAGGGAAAAATATTAAAATAAACACTAAAAATTTTATTGAAATAATTTCAGAAGTATTTGTTGATTGGATACCATTACTTTCTTCTGTTGGATTTCAGGCAGTATGGGCAGGTTATTATACCGAACCACGTTATATTATAGATACCGAACTGGGCTTGTTTATTGGATTACGTGGACATGGATTTATGCTTAGTCAGTATTTAGCCAAAATGTACGTAGATAAAATTAATGGGAAGGAAGTTCCCTCCTATTTTGACCGCTTAAAAATTACAGGCGACGGCTTGCCCGAAACAGCGTTTAAATAGAATTATTTTTTTTTATGGTAAACTTATTATGACTTCAGCCAAAATTATTTTTTGTTGTAAATGTATTTTAATTCAAAAAAATCATATATCTTTGCCCCCGCAAAATAAGGTACCCTAGCTCAGTTGGTAGAGCGCCGGACTGAAAATCCGTAGGTCACTGGTTCAATTCCAGTGGGTACCACAAATTCCGCTGATGATAAAGCGGATTTTTTATATGGTATCGCTAAAAAAGTGCGTAACGAGTGTAAATTATTAAAATATTTTTGAATATATTAAAAAAAGTATTACCTTTGCGACCTTGATTTAAAATAAATTATTTATGCCAGTTAAAATTAGATTAGCAAGACATGGAAAGAAAAAAAGTCCGCTATACCACATTGTTATAGCCGACAGTAGGGCGCCACGAGATGGCAGGTTCATCGAAAACATCGGCACCTATAATCCTATTACAAATCCCGCCACTATCGAAATAGATAGAGAAAGAGCACTGTATTGGTTGCAAAATGGAGCAGTTCCAAGCGATACATGCCGTGCCATTCTTAGTTATACGGGTGTCCTTTATTTGAAACATCTTCAAGGGGGTGTAAAAAAAGGTGCTTTTGACGAAAATACCGCCAAAGCAAAATTTGAAGAGTGGGAAAAAATGAAAAACCACAAAATTGAAGAAAAGAAAAACCGTATAGCCCGTAGTAAGGTTGATGCGTTAAAGAAAAAAATAGAGGATGAAAGCAAGGTAAACGAAAAACGTTTGCAAAGCATAGCCGAAAAGAAAATTAAAGAATTGGAAAAAATAAAAGAAGCCGAAGCGGCTCAAGCACAAGAAAATCAATCGGAAGTTCAAAATACTGCTGAAACTTCTACCCCCGAAGCAAATCCTGAAAATGCATAGTTTGAATGAATTGCTTTAATAGCAAAAAAGTTGGCTATGTAAAAAAATCACACGGTATCAAAGGGGAATGTATTGTTCAATTCGACTTTAAACTTCCAAGTTCGTTTAAACTTACTGAATGGGTGTTTCTTCAATACGAAGGAACACTTATTCCTTTTTCGGTTGAATGGTATCAAGTACTCGACGAAAGGTCTGTTATAATTAAGTTTTTACAAACCAATTCGCTGAACGATATTCAACGATTTGTTTTTTCAGAGTTTTTTGTAGAGCATGATTTACCATGGCTTAAAAAAGTCAAATACGATGTTCAAAATATTAAGGGATTTACTGTTTTTCTTTCCGATAAAACAGAAGTTGGAATGATAGATGAAGTGTTTCCAGATAAAAAAAATCCATTGATGCAAATATGTCGTAATGGTAAAACTCAACTTGTTCCTTATCAATCTGCTTTTATAAAGAAAATTGATATGGAAACCAAAACGGTTATCATACGCATTCCCACTTCGTTTCAATTGGAGTTGTAAGAATGTCGTTCTATAAGCAAATAAAACCCAATGTTTATGAATGCGAATCATGCAAAACCCCATGCGACGGTATAACTGTTCCCAAGTTTGATTTTGAAAAGGATGTACAATTTTCGGAAGCCATTGAAAAGGAATTCATACAGTACATCCATCAAAATTATCCTGACTATGAGGCATCTAAAACCACAAAAACAGGTTATCCCGACATTGAAGTTAAACAAAAATCGTTACAAGACAAGCCTCTTTTCTTTGTTGAGATAAAGGTACAGGCACGAACTTTTATGTCTATTGTACATTTTTTGCCTAATGCAAACTTGTTTCCATCCGAAACATTAGCCTTAAATCTTAGCGATTTGGAACGTTATTTTTTAATTCAAGATAAAGAAAAAGTGCCTGTTTATATCGTTTGGTGCTTAATGCACAGACCTTGTATTACGGGTGATAAACCCAAAGACAGGAAATTTTTTTATCAGGAACTTTCTGTTTTAAGGAGAATCAGAAACAGCGATTCTCAAAATACAAGAAGATTTCGACGTGCTTCGGGCATGGGCGATGTAGTAGAGGGTAAGCACAAAGGCGTTGTTGTGAATTATCATTTCAGTATTAACGAATTGAAAATATTAAGTGGTTTTTATTGAATCCTAATAAAAATAGTGTCTTTCAACGCCGATATTTTATTATGTTCGGCGTTTTAATTATTTTTACAACCAAATATGCAGTCAATTTAATTAGATGAAAAAACGATTTGAAACACAATTTCAGCAATTCATTCAAGAAAACAATTTGTTTGTTCAAAAAAATCAATTACTGGTTGCTGTGAGTGGCGGTATTGATTCTATGACTTTGGCTCATCTGTTATACAAATGGCACTATTCAATCTCTGTGGTTCATTGTAACTTTCAATTGCGGGGAAAAGAATCGAATGATGAAGAACGGTTTGTAAAAAAATGGGCAGAACAGAGAAATATTCCTTCATACAGTCGCAGGTTTAATACAAAGCAATATGCTCATGAAAATAAAATCAGTGTGCAGGAATCTGCACGAAAACTGCGTTACGATTTTTTTAACGAAATAGCCGTACAGCATAAGTTTGATAAAATTGTCATAGCCCATCAACGAGATGATGTGGTTGAAACATTTTTTATTAACCTGTTGCGAGGCACAGGCATTAAAGGATTGACCGGTATTCCACTTACTCGAAATCAAATAGTCAGACCTTTTCTGTTTGCTTCACGAGAAGAAATTCTGCAATATGCAAAATCAGAAAAAATAGAATGGAAAGAAGATTCGAGCAATGCTTCCGATAAATATGTAAGAAACAAAATAAGACATCATATTATACCGGCATTAATTAAAATAGAATCCGACTTTTATGACATGTTTAATAGTTCCATAGAGCATATAAAAGATACGTTTTCTCTTTTTGAATATTGGCTGTTGGAAAAAAGTGCCGACTATATTTATCATTCAAAAAATGAAGTGCAGATAAAATTTATGGATATATTGAAACAGCCTTATGGACATACGTGGTTGTTTCATCTTTTACAACCTTATCATTTTAATAAGGAACAGGTTTTACAGATTAGTAAATGCCATCAGAGCGGAAAGAAATTTATTTCCACTGATTATACTGCCTATGTTCATGAAAATCATCTTATAATTACTAAAAAAACGGATAATGATAATACAGCCTATTTTATTCAGTCAAAAGTTCAGGTAATTACAAAGCCAGTTTCGTTGCAAATCAGTATGAAAAGAAAGGTGCAAACATGGACTGTTCCTGATGATTCAAACATGGGTTGTTTTGATGCTGAAAAAATTATTTTTCCGTTAAAATTGAGAAAATGGAAGGCTGGCGATATGTTTCAACCGTTAGGGATGAAAAATTTTAAGAAACTAAGCGATTTTTTTATCGATTTAAAATTATCTATTCCCGAAAAGGCCCATACATGGATTCTGGAAAATGGCAATGGAGAGATTATTTGGGTTGTAGGTTACAGAATCGACCAACGCTATAGAATATCCAATAAAACCAAAAATATTTTATTCATTCATAAAACAGAATAGTCATTATTATTTCGTCAAACTTTAATAAGATTTTTATAGAGAAGGGGAGAATACCTTCTTCCAGCATATTTTTTGGCATAACCCAATCACTTCAAATTTCCAGATTGATTGTGTTTGGATTATTTTAAGTTCTTGTGTATTTTTGTATGTCCAAAAAATGAATATTATGAAATACTTAAGTGTTTGTGTTTTATTCTTATTTACAGGTTATTATTCTTATAGTCAACTTTCGCTTAAACAAATTGATAAAAAACTGGATAGTTTGCAAACGGCTAAGTTAACGGTACAGCAACGTGTAGCAGCCTATCAGGACCAGTTGAATCAGATAAATCGTGAGATTAGTACGTTGCAAAATCAGAAACGTCAACTGGCTGCAGATGTAACCGAAGATTTTATTCTGGCAAAAACTTCCGAAGGTGGTGCTATTTTACGTGATAAACCTTCATCTTTGGGCAATTCATTGGCGACTATTCCTGCCAATACTACCATTAAGGTATATCGCCATCAGGAAAACCTTTATTTTAAAGTACTTTATAATGGCATAGAAGGTTATGTGAGTTACTCTACCATTGCCTCCAATCAGGAAATAGACGATTTTTTAAACGGAACACCAGCAACGCCAACTTCTAAAACTACCTCAACTACCACCATTGTAAGAAGTGTGAATGAAAATGACCCGCGTTTTCAAAAGATATCCAAACTATACGGTAGAGACAATGCTGTTCGAATTATGAACAACGAAGTATGGGAAGGGATGACTCCTTTTATGACCATTGAAAGTATTGGAAAACCAAATAGCAAATCAACCATAACTTTCGAAGAAGGCAATAAGGATATATGGGAGTACAACGATTATAGACTGGAATTTGTAAATGGCTCACTTGCTAAAATCATCAAAAAGAATTGATGAGTCTGTAACGCATGAAAAAATTGGTTGTTCTTACGGGTGCGGGAATAAGTGCTGAAAGTGGTATTAAAACTTTCCGCGACAGTGACGGCTTATGGGAAGAGTATCGTATAGAAGATGTGGCAACACCTGAAGCGTGGCAAAATAATCCGAAAATGGTATTGGAGTTTTATAACCAGCGTCGCAAACAACTTCTTGAATGTAAACCCAACGCTGCACATTATAAATTAACCGAACTCGAAAAAAAATATGAAGTGGTCATTATTACTCAAAATATTGATGACCTTCATGAGCGTGCCGGTAGTCGTAACGTGTTCCACTTACACGGCGAATTGCGCAAATCTCAAAGTACTGCTGACCCCTCGCTTATTTATGATATAGATGGATGGGAACTAAAATGGGGCGATACATGTGAAAAAGGCAGCCAACTGCGACCTTATGTTGTTTGGTTTGGAGAACCCGTTCCCATGTTTAATAAAGCAATGCTCATTACAGAAAAAGCAGATATATTTGTAGTAATAGGAACATCGCTTGTGGTATATCCTGCAGCAGGCTTGTTGCAATATGTACCTTATCAAACACCCATTTATGTTGTTGACCCCAGTGAGGTGTCATCGTGGAGAAAATATATACACATCAAAGAAAAAGCCACTGTTGGTGTACCTATGCTGGTGGACCAATGGATGGCTGACAAATAGTGCTATACTATATCAAGATGCATTGCTATGATATTGCCGAAGGATACGAATCAATCAGAAAACTTTCAAGGGTTAATCGGAATAAAATCTATGCAAAACCTTAAGAGTCTAACTAAGAGATACTGGTGATATACCCTTATCTTATTTTATATTTGTTGTTGTACTATCTCGAAGAATAGTTTATACCAAACCGCTAAGAAATAGATATCAATACTTTGCGACTTTTACTCTTCCTTAAGCAAACATTGCGGTTATATTATTTTTGAATTTTTAGAAGTGTCCTATAGTATATATTGACTTGTAAGGGAATTATTTTTGTGATCCAGCTGGGATTCGAACCCAGGACCCCATCCTTAAAAGGGATGTGCTCTACCTGCTGAGCTACTGAATCTATTGAAATTTAAGACTGCAAAAGTATAAGTATAATTTGAATTATACAAATAAAAAGCAAGTTTTTTTTATAATTATTTAATAATATATGCAAACACTTATATATCTATATGATATAAATTTGATACATTCAATAAAATATAGTATTTTTGCTAAAAAAAATGAATACTAATAAAGTATTTATCATTACAGGTGCTTCTTCTGGAATAGGAAAAGCATTGGCAATTGCTTGTGTAAAGGAAAATAATTTCGTATCTATTTCTGCTCGAAATGAAAGCAAATTAAATGAAGTATGGAATGAATTGGAAAAAATAAATCCGACTCATACTCTTATGGTTGTGGCTGATGTTTCTAAAGAAGAAGACTGTAAAAAAATTATTTCACAAACAGTAGAAAAATTTGGAAAAATAGATGTGCTTATCAATAATGCAGGTATATCTATGAGAGCCATGTTCAGTGAACTTCATTTAGATGTAATTCGTTCTTTGATGAATACCAATTTTTGGGGTACTGTTTACTGTACTAAATATGCATTGCCATACATCATTCAACAAAAAGGAAGTATAGTGGGCATATCGTCTATTGCAGGACTTTCGCCATTGCCAGCGCGAACAGGGTATTCAGCATCCAAAGCAGCCATACAGGGTTTTCTTAATACCTTGCGTGTAGAGTTGCTTAAAACAAACGTTCATATATTAATAGTAGCACCGGGATTTACAGCATCTAATATAAGAAATACAGCATTAGTGGCAGATGGTTCTATGCAGGGTGAAACACCACGCGAGGAAGAAAAAATGATGACAGCAGAAGCAGTAGCCAATAAAATATTACACGCAATTAAAAAGAGAAAAAGATTACTTATTCTTACGGCACAAGGAAAAGCAACTGTTTTTTTATACAAACATTTCCCCAAACTTGCCGATAAAATAATATACAATCACATGAAAAAAGAACCAAATTCACCTTTGCCTTAATTTATTTTTTTTATTAATTTTAAAGCAAAAAAATTATTAATAAGAACATTACTGAAAATACTATATAAATACATGTTTTCTTTTATCACAAATACTCATAAAAAAAGGCCAATTAAACAAAGTGATATACATTTTTTGCTAAGAAAGTTATTTATACTGACTTTTAGTAGTTTATTTGTCATTTTATTTACAGATTCATCGTTTGCTCAAAATAATTACTATTTGAAAATTTTTGGACAGGTAAAAAATGGAAAAACAAAAATACCGAATGCTACCGTCCAATTATTTGAGAACAATACAAAAATAAACACCGTTACTTCAAACACGAATGGTGATTTTACGTTTAATCTTGATTTTGATAAATCTTATATCCTCGAAATTTCAGCACAAAATTATGCTACCAAAAAAATATTAATCGATACTAAAATAAAAGAAAAGGATTTAACTTATAAATATACTTTTACGGTTGAACTTTTTGAACAGTATGCCGGAGTTGACTATTCTGTTTTAAATAAACCTGTTACAAAAATTGTATATAATGCCGAATCCGATGCCTTTGATTATGATATTCCTTATACAGAAAGCATGAGAAAACAATTAGACCAAATTACTGCTCAAATAGAATCAGTAAAAAAACAAACATATCAACAAATTATTTCGAAAGCCGATGAATTGTTTAAAACACAAAAATACGAAGACGCAATTACATATTACGAAAAAGCGATTGATGCTGACCCATACAATGATTATCCCGATAAGCAAATTATGGAATGTGAAAAACTACTGGTACAAAGAAAAAACAATGAAAATAATTATACTAAATATATAACGCAGGGAGACCAATTATATGCTAAGCAAGATTATACAAATGCAAAAAATGCTTTTCAAAATGCATTGACGATAAAGCCGACTGAGATCTATCCCAAAACTAAACTTGCCGAAATAGACAAACTCATGGCAGACAAAGCAGCCAAAGAAAAAGCAGCAGCAGAAGCCAAAGCCAAAGAAGACCAGTACAACGCAGCCATATCAAAAGGCGATGTAGCCATGACGAAACAGAATTATGATGAAGCCAAAACAGCATACAATCAGGCATTAACGATAAAGCCAAACGAGACCTATCCTAAAACCAAACTTGCAGAAATAGACAAACTCATCGCAGACAAAGCAGCCAAAGAAAAAGCAGCAGCAGAAGCCAAAGCCAAAGACGACC
>CAYSIN010000006.1:0-40039 GCA_964431135.1 uncultured Bacteroidales bacterium | reverse complement strand
TCATGGCAGACAAAGCAGCCAAAGAAAAAGCAGCAGCAGAAGCCAAAGCCAAAGACGACCAATACAACGCAGTCGTTGCCAAAGGTGATGAAGCATTTGAAAAAAATCAACTCAGTGAGGCTTATGCTGCATATAACGAAGCATTAAAATTAAAGCCCAATGAAGTTTATCCTAAAAATAAAATTGTCATAATTAATAACCTGCTTGCACAAAAGCAAAAAAAGGAAAATGAAAATAATCAAAAAGAACAGGCATATAAAAATGCCATTGACAAAGGGGATAATTTTTATAATTCCAAAGATTATTCATCGGCGATTACATTTTATCAAACAGCCTCTAATTATAAGCCCACAGAAACATATCCTAAACAGCGCATTACTGAGTGTCAAAATCTTTTAAAGCAAAAAAATGAAGACGAACAAAAACGTATAGCAGATGAAAAACAACGTCAAATTGATGAAAATAGAGAAAAAATGAAAAAACTGGAAGAAGTTGATTTTAGTAATAAGATAACAATCCAAAGATATCTTTCAGATTTGGCTCGTCAATATCCAGAGGGAGTTACCGAGGAACACTATGCAGACCAGTCTAAAAAAATTAATCGTGTTATTATTAATAAAGACGGCGTAGCAACGGAATACAGAGAAGTAATCCATAGTTGGGGTGGCGTTTTTTATTTCAAAAACGGTCAATCCATTACTAAAAATATTTTTTTAATTGAGACAAAAAAATAAATATGCGTGTTTTTTTGTTTTTTATGGTTGTTTTAATGTTTATTTCATGCTATCAATCAAAACCTGAAAAAAAATCGGAAAAAATTTCCACTATTTATGCCAAACACTTTAATATAAAAACTTACCCTGATTCCGTTGTTTTGGAAGTATTCAATCCATATCAAAATTCAATTAACCATACAGTTCACTATTGTCTGTCATACGGGAATATTAGAAACACTATTCATATACCTCTTCAACGTATTGTTATTTTAAGCACTACGCATATAGGCTTTTTGTCAGCATTGGATAAAGAAAATAGTATTGTGGGCATATCGGGAACTAACTATGTTTTCAATCCCAAAATCTTAAAATTAATACAGGATGGAAAAATAAAAGAAACAGGATATGAAAACAGTTTGAACTATGAACTATTATTATCAATGAAGCCCGATGTGGTATTTGCTTATGCGGTAAATGAAGAATCACTTCCCTACATAAAAAAAATAATGGAATTGGGTATTCCTGTAGTTTATATTGCAGAATATTTAGAAAATAATCCATTAGGAAGAGCAGAATGGATAAAATTTTTTGCTGTATTTTTTAATGAGTTATCCAAAGCCGACAGTATTTTTAAAAGGATTGAATTTAATTATAAGGAATTATCTGTCAAAGCAACTTACTTTTCTACCAAACCATCCGTATTAATTAATTTGCCTTTGAATGACATCTGGTATTTGCCCGGTAAAAACAGTTATATGGCTAAACTTGTTTATGATGCAGGTGGCAATTATATTTTCCAAAATGACTCTTCGGCTGAAGTACTAAGATATAATATGGAAACCGTGTTTTCCAAAGCTTCCGCAAGTGATTATTGGATAAATACTGGTACGTTTGCAAATCTTCGTGATATTCTTTTTATGGATAAACGTTATGCCATGTTTAATGCTGTTAAGAAAGGGAACATATATAATCAACTGCTTAAAACAACGGCAAATGGTGGAAACGATTTTTGGGAATCTGGAGTGGTTTATCCCAACTATATTTTGGAAGACCTTTTACATATTTTTCATACTTCAAACGATACTGCATATCGATATCATTATTATATAAGGCTGAAATGAAAAACAAATATAAAATATCACTTTTGGCAGGAATCATAGTGGTTTTAATGTTACTCGATTTATATGCAGGAACAACATCCGTTTCGTTCAATAAAATTATAAGATTTTTATCATGCAGATTAATACCACAACAAGCCGATTATTTGATTCTTTCTACCATTAGATTACCTAGAATGTTGAGTGCTGTTGCTGCTGGACTATGCCTTTCTATGAGTGGATTGTTGATGCAGTCATTTTTCAGAAATCCATTGGCAGGTCCTTATGTACTTGGTATTAGCAGTGGTGCCAGTTTGGGAGCTGCCTTTTTTATAATGGGATTTAGTGCTTTGCATGTTACTCTTCCTTCATCTATACTGCATTCCGGTATTGCAGGTTTTTCAATATTGGGTGCAGCGTTCTTTATGTATGTCATTTTTATATTATCCTTGCGCATGAATAATTCCTTATCGGTACTTATATCGGGTATTTTACTTGGGACAGCAGCCAATGCTATTATTACGCTGTTTCAATATACGTCAAACGATATTCAACTCAGAAGTTTTATCTTTTGGAACATGGGAAGTATTTCCAATGCCAGTACTATCACAGGAATAGTTCTTATACTTACTTCCGTAGTACTGTTAATTTTTCTAACATACAGGTCAAAATCATTTGATGTTTGGCTATTAGGCGAAGAACATGCACAGAGTCTTGGTTTAAATATCAACGTATTTACATTCATGGTATTTCTAATTACAGCCATTCTTACAGGTTTATCTACAGCCTATTTTGGACCCATTGCTTTTATTGGGCTTATCGCACCGCATATAGCACGACTTATTTTCAAAACCAATATACACCAGTGGCTATTCCTTACTACATCTATGATTGGTATTATACTCATGTTGCTTTCTGATATTCTTTTACAGGGATATGCTTCACTGTTTCAGTCATCCATGCTACCATTAAATACCGTAATTTCGTTGTTATCATTGCCTATATGGGCATATTTATTTATCAAGAAGAAAGAATTATGGATGTAACATCATTGATAATAAAAGATTTGCAATGTGGCTATCAAAATGGTAAGACGGTGTTTTATGCACCGCCAACAACTGTGAGTGCAATGGTTCAAAAGCCCACACTTATTGCATTAATTGGAAACAATGGTATTGGCAAATCAACCTTATTAAAATCTCTATGCGGTATATTGCCTGTCATTTCCGGTGATATTCTTGTAAACGGCAAGTCACTGCGTACTAAAAGTCCAACGGAACGGGCAAGAACAATATCATATCTTCCTTCCTATGGAAACAAAGTTCATTATATTACAGTGGAGCAGTATGTAAAATTTGGCTCGTATCCTTATTCAGTTAAAAAAATTTCAGACCAGAAAATTGTTGAAGCATTGGAGCAGGTTGATATGACGGCTAAAAAGAAACATTTTCTCAATCAACTGAGCGATGGTGAATTTCAGCGAGCAAGTATTGCACGACTGCTAATTCAGGATACATCTGTGATGTTGATGGATGAAGTTACATCACATCTCGACCCTGTGCATCAGTTAAAAACAATGCTTTTGCTGTCTTCACTGGTATTACAAAAACAAAAAATTGTAATTTTTTCTACTCATTATACACGCGAAGCCATACGATATGCTCATAAAATGTGGCTACTTACCGAACATGCATTTATGGATAAAATGCCTGAGCAAATTATTATGGATAAAGACCTTGAAAATAATGATTTAATTGTAAAGGCTACTCAACCGGTCTATGCTATATCATCATGCAAAATATCTGTAAGATTGATTGGCGATGGTACTCCTTATAAATATACGCATGATGCCCTTTTAAGATATGGTATCGAAGCCAGTGGTAACAAATCGACACCTTTATCCGTTATAATACATCAAAATCAACAGCATAAAACCATGTGGTTTGTTAAACAAGATACAAGTATTATCAGGGAATTTCATTCACTCGAACCATTGATAGATTTTTTAACGTCATATAAATTTCCAGAAACTTAACTTAAACAATTATGGTAAAAAAAGTAACGGCTTATGTATTGGTATCGCTGATAGTCATTTCTACGGTTATCGGCTTGCTTGCTATTTGGAATGTCATCGACATTCAGGAAGTGATGAAAAAAGTGTTGTCTTCTATTTTTGTCATTTTCATTGCTTCTGTTGTAGTACTGTTTATTTTCTCGGTTATTATAAAGGAAAGTGATAAAAAGTAATTCACGTTATTATTTTTTTGTTTTTTATCATCTTTTTGTACTTTTATTGATTTCGGGAACAAAGGGTGTATTATATGCTCAGCCCAACGATAGTGCCAAGTGCAGAAAGATTTCTTTATGGGCTGGTTATGCTACTGTATATGTTGGAAGTATGACCGTATTGTATCAAACGTGGTATAAAAATTATACTCAAACATCGTTTCACTGGTTTAACGATAATGACGAATGGCTTCAAATGGATAAGGCGGGGCATGCGTTTACATCATTTCAATTATCGCATGCAAGCAGCAGTATAATGTCATGGGCAGGATACTCAAAAAAGCAATCTATCCTTTGGGGAACATTTAGTTCATGGTTTGTTATGAATAGCATAGAAATTTTTGATGGATTTTCTTCCAACTGGGGTGCTTCGTATGGCGATATATTGGCAAATACTGCCGGTGCTGCAATGTTCTTTGGTCAAGCGTATTTTTTTAATCATAAACCATTTTCTTTAAAGTACTCGTTTCATTTTACCGATTATCCTGAGGTACGTCCCGATGAACTTGGAAAAACCAAAATAGAGCAAATATTAAAAGATTATAATGGTCAAACATATTGGCTGAGTGTAAATATTAACGATTTAATTTCTTCTTTTCGTCCACGTTGGCTGAATTTAGCCATTGGCTATTCTGTCAAGGGAATGATAAGTGGGCACGCTGAAGATACACCTATATCTATTTTATCTCAAAACTATATTCGGCAACGTCAATTTTATTTCTCTCTGGATGTGTCTCCTTCAAATATTAATATACGAATGCATTGGATTAAAGCACTATTAAAAACGTTCGATGTAATAAAAGTTCCATTTCCAACTATGGGGTATTCCAATCAACGTTTTAAATTTTATCCTGTTTATTTTTAACTGCGATACCAAATATAATAATGATAAATGGGACAATGATATATGTTCGTAAAAAATTTATATATATATTACGGTAATATTCAAAAATTGGTATTAACTTTGGCAAAAAAGCCAATAAGTTATGGACGAAAAAACGCTAAATAAATACTTGTATCACTTAAAATTCATTGTTATTAGCGATGCCCAAACGGGTAATCCTATAGATATTTATTTTGGTTTTCATTTGCCCAACGCTCATATAGAAATATTTGAAGAAGCCAAAAAACAGTATGCTTCTATGGGTAAGCAAATACATGTACTTGGTGGTGGAAGAATTTCCAAGAAAGACAAATTTATTGTTTTTTACAGCACTTCTCAACGATATAAACGGTTTGACAACGAAATCGTATTATCACTAGCACCGCAACACCCCTATTTTATTGACGGTAAGTATATCTTTTTAGCAAAAGCAGGTGAAGAAGATTTTTATAAAGTTATAGAAGAATATAAAAACAGTTTATCCAAAAAACATTGAAAACACAGTCAGGCATTAATATTTGTTAAGGCAAATACTCATACTGTACCCATTGATTGAGGCATTCATTATTAGGTGATTTTACACCATATATTTTTTTTCTGTCCAACCTTCCGTTGACATACATGTATCGCTCTGATATATTGCTATTGATTTTTTTATCTATTAAAAAAGCATTTGCATCGTAATCATACGAAATGAACACAGTTCTATCTTTTTCATAAACTGTTTCCTCAATAATATTCAATCCACGGTATTTATATGAATTTGTTAATGTATCGTTTCTGAATTTTTTTACTAAACGAAAAAAATTATCATATTCATACATGTATATAACGTTTGAAAAGGAATCTTTTTGTGAAATAAGTAAGTTGTGTTCGTCGTATTTAAATAAAACACTTTTCTTAGGATTATTATCCTTAACAGTGCGAACCAAACGATTTTGAGAATCATAGTAATATTCGAACAACGTATCTTGATTAGTTTTGATATGCAGCAATCTCCACTTTTTTGAAACCAATAATCCTGATAAATTGTAACTGTAAATAGTTTCGCTTGTTGAGGAAGATGTTTTTATCAATCTGTTTTCCTTATCATATATCAATATAGTTTTATCTACAAGGGAAGATGAATCGGGATTGATGAAACAATATACAGATACCGCTTTTAAAGGATACTTAAACATATTATCTTCATCAGTGGTTATTTGACTTTTTATAGTAAATGTTATTAAAATAAAAAATGAAAATGGGATTATGTTTTTCATGACGAATAAATTATGTTTTAAAAAAATTTAAATATTAATAGGAATATTTTTTTCATAGTTATTCTTTTTTAAATGAAATTATATAAGTTTTGCTACTAACCTTTGTTGAGATTTTAAAATCATTCTTGGTTAACTTCAATATTCTCCATTCACTTCTTTTCCCGGTTCCTATAGGACCAATGACAACAAAGTCTTGTGCTTGATTATTTGAAATAGTTAATGAAGGAAAATAAACGTTCATATTTTTTCTGTTGTTATTAAAAGTAAAATAACCTCCTAACCTTTTTTTCCCTTTATCAAAAGCTATCATATAATTAGACATAGGACTACCATCTGAATAACGAAAACCCAGTGTCATAATGCTTCCACAACTATCATTATAGTACTGTAGAGAATCAATACCATCAGAAGTCAATCCAACTATTTGCCAAGTACCCTCTAATCTTTTTTCTACCGAACTGAAACTAATTAGAGGTCCTTCCTTATACCTGCAGCCAGAAAATACTGTAGCAAAAACAATTATTATAATCAACAGTTTTTTCATAGATTATTGATTTTTTTGGCGATTAACTTTTAATTCCAACTCTTGAATTTTCTTTGCTGTTCGTCCATGTGCTTGTTTTGCTCATCCCTGCATATCATAAAGCCTTACTTTATTACCATAACCTTCAATGTTTCTGACGAAGATTGCGTTTTAACCTGCATGTAATAAATGCCGGAAGGCAAAGAGATGGTTTGTAAATCTACCATATTCTTACCGGCTATTACTTTTCCCGAAACAGGCATGTTAACCGTTTGTCCCAACTGATTTAATAAGGTAAGAGTATAGGATTGATTTATTTGCGATGCTAAGCAAACATGTAATACATCATTGCATGGATTAGGAAAGGCAACTATAGAGGTTAAGGAAGATAAGGTTGGCTGAACGGATAACTGTAATTGAATAGGTGGAAAGACAATAAAGTCAATATAACCGGCATCATCGCCATTACTAACCGAATAATCCTTTGTGTATCGCCATAATAAGTTATGATTTCCAGCAGTCATATAATAGGCTTCGCGACTCCATGCAACTTCACCGCTCCATTCGTTCAATTTATTATTATCTACAAAAAATTGAAGAAAATCATAATTCTGTTCCGAAGATACTCGCTTGTAAAATGAAAGTGTGTCGGGTGATAGCACATTAATGGTTATAGACAAGTCAGAGACGGTATTATTAGTATAAGTACCATTACCTATTACACCGCTTCGTGCAGCATAATTTCCTTCATAAATATTGCCATTATTCAAAATAATCCATGGTGCATCTTCTGAAGTGGTAGTATCCCATGAAAAGTGAGTAAAATTCCCCGTTTCAAAATCTTCTACAATCAATCCAACGGTCAAACTGAATAATTTAGTAGCGGTATATCCAGAAGCATTTACCTGATAAGTAAAACTAACCGGTGTACCAATAGGAGTTGAAGCATCTACGTGTATAGGGAATTCGGCATACACCGGCGATGATGTGGTAAGTTGCCCCAGATTAAACGAGTTGTTGTTTATGGTAATATAAGTTGAAGAAGTAGTGGATAAATTTCCTTGTCCGTTAGGAGAGATTGCATGGCCTGTATTGGAAGTCATGATTTTAATAGTAGCATCTTCATCTGGGTCAAGGCGACCATTATTATTACCTGTATTATCATTAACCACAACGGTGGTTGCATTCAACACGGGAGCATTGAGTACAATAGTAAAGTTAGTAGTCCATGTATTGTTCAGGTTGTCTGTCGCTGTTACGATAAACGCAGCCTGTTGCTGGTCTGTAATAATAGTATCTACTGTAAATGCAAACGCATTGGTTTTGGTAACACTTTGTGAAGCGGGAATTGTTCCATAAGATTCGGTGCTGTCGGTTAAATGAATGTGCGGATTTGTGCATGAGAGTATGGCTATGACTTGATTGGCATCCTGCATCCCAACATTGGATAAGGATACATCCATGTTAACCGTTTCGCTATATTCTACCTGCGCATTAATTGCAATACCTGAATCATGAATAACATGACTTTGATAAATAACATAAGGCGTAGTATTGGGAACAAGAATAACTGTTCCGATATAAGGTTGTCGATTTTGTTTGGTAACAACAATATCCAACGTACTTGGACTAGTAATGCTGGATAAATCGAGAATAACCGAATTGGATGTACCTGTATATTTGGCATCAATCCATGTATTGTTGTATGATAAGCCAACATACGAATATGGTTCTGTTTGTATAGTAAGCGAGGGAGTGCCTACTGGAACGGAACTTAAATAGTTTACTGTGAGAGGTGTGGGTATTCCCAAATAGGGTAGTAGTGTCGGGTCACCCATCAGGTGATATATTTCCCAATAATAAACATTATTTCCACCCGATGATTCTTCTACGGCAAGGTTTCCACCATAATTAATCTGTGCCTGCGATACAAACCATTTGGTGGTAGGTTCATTAAACAAGTGAAACAGTCTATCATAAAAGCCCAGTTTGGTTGAGTCGTAAGTAGGATTTGCCGTAATGGATTTCACGCCTGTGGAATAATAATAATCTTCGTTCCAGTAAGTAACATTGGAACCGCCGATATACCCGATGGAACCTTTGTTGGCTGCTCTTAAAAGGGATTCGCCAAAGCAGGATGCGTCGTCAAATTTATTTGTCAAACAACAATTGCCAATAAGCAAGCCATATTTATGTGCATTGGTAAAGTTGGTAATATCTGAAGTTGAAACGGCAGGATCGGCCCATCCTGTTTCTGAACCATGTGCCGTATAATTTCCAAAGCATATACCATCGCTGATGTTTTGTTTGATAGCGGGTGAAGCCTGTGGATTATCCGATGTAATGGGAGAACCGCTGTCATATAAATAAATAGTGGGTGTAATATTATGGGTTGTGTTTACATAATATTGGCTGGCATAATTTATTTGTCCATTGCCATACGTAGGAGCGTTATTGGCATCTACGCCGGCTATAAGCAAACCTCTTTGCAAATACGAAGGGTCGGGCATCTGATATTTTTCATACTCCAGTGTTTTATTTATAATGGCACTGAGCGTTGCCGTATCCGTTGCAGAAAAGCGCCCTATATACATGTCGGGAATATAATCGTTGCTGCCGTTCATGGTTCCATAATAGATATCGGTAGCATGTGAATCAGTAGTTCCTGAAAATGCCGGTACCTGAGCAACATCACCTACCAACAATAAATAGGAAGGTGCTGGATTTTGTGGTGTTCCATTATTATATATATTTGTTATATAATTTTTGATAGCCGTAGTAGTTGTTCCTATTACATCCGTATAGCCTACAGTTACTTTGTATCCTTGTCGTGTTTTCCATTGAATAAAGGGTTGCAAGGTACTTTCAAACATGCGATGGCTTATAATTAAAAATGAAATGGGATACTGTGTCAGTTGGTCTTTTAACATGAATGTTTGATGATTTAATACATCATGAAATTGCATTTCAAAGGCAGGTGAATAGAATTGTTTTTTATACTGTTCTGTTTTTGCATAATTGGCATTTTTAAAAAGTATGCGACATTGAATATTTTTATATATCTTAATGGTATTTTGAACAGGATTGTATAGTACAGGACAAATAATAAGGCGTGCAAGGTTAACGTTATGTGCAATTCCCGAAGGGCGAACGGCTATGATGGGATTACTTATAAAATCATTGGTTTTGTATGCGTCTTCGTTTTTATAAAAAGGAACATCGTCAGGATTTTGGTCTTTGCGAAGGGATGGTTGCAAAGGAAATATTTTGTTTGTAAAGCCATATTCGTCCAGATGTATAATCACTTCTTCATAAGAAGTAATAATAATTTCAGGTTCGGCATCCATCGGCATTTCTATTAATTGCTTGTATGCTGGCATAGCAGGAAATCCTATTTTCCCCTCCATAATATAATCAGAAATGCTTACCTGAGTATAGGTCTGCCCTCTGAATGATAACTCACTGAGTTTTATTTCGCTTACATCAAACGAAATATCCATTTCCTCAAAGGTTTGTTGTTTTATTTGCAGTCCCTGATTTTTACCTACAATAATAGTTTTTTCATTTATTGCCATGGTAAACACTGAACTCATAAGCAGTGTAATAAAAAGTAATCCTTTCATTTTCATACGTCTTAAGTTTATTTTTTACATGACGTAAAAATACAAATAAAAGTTGCTTTTATAAAAAATTAATTCAATAATTAATGAAATGGTTTGAAATTGTTGCAAAATCAACGTATAAATGAAACTTTAAAGAGTATCAATTTTGTATTTCAAACTTTCCTTTTTCCTTTCAACTTTATGAATTAATTTTACCGTCAAAAATAAATTCATTCGTTATGGTAAAAAAAATAGTAAAAATTTCCGGCATAGGATTATTGCTAATTCTCATTCTTTTAATTATTTTACCTTTTATTTTTAAGGATAAAATACTGAAATTTGCCAAAGATGAAATAAACAAAAACCTGAATGCCAAAGTGGAATTTAAGGATTTTAGTGTCGGGATTTTTAAAACGTTTCCTAATCTGAATGTGGAGTTAAGTCAATTGTCGGTGGTTGGAGTTAATGAATTTAACAGCGACACGTTGGCATATTTGCCTCAATTTACTGCCAGTCTCGATATTATGAGTGTTTTTGGTGATAATATTAAAATAAAAAGCGTTTCACTCAAAAAACCCATAGTTAATTTGCTTGTGTTGAAAAATGGGAAAGCCAATTGGGATATTGTTAAGGAAAGTAATGATACAATAACGGCTACCGATACTACAACTTCACATTTTGCATTATCGCTCAAGAAGGTTAGTATTCAAGAGGGAAATATTCGATATGACGACCAGTCGCTTGGGTTTGCACTGCTCGCACAACACCTTGATTTTATTTTAAAGGGAGACCTAAGTGACCAGCGTACGACGCTTAAAACAGAAACAAAAATAGATTCTACTACTTTTACGTATGACGGAATTGACTTTGTAAAAAAAGCAAATGTTCAACTTCATTCCGAAATAGATGCCGATTTGATTAATTATGTATTTACCTTTTCAAAAAATCAATTGGTGTTGAATCAACTCACTATGCTGTTTGACGGAAAAATAGCCATGCCTCACGATGATATTGATATGGATATTACTTTTAATTTGGAACAAACCGACTTTAAAACATTGCTGTCTTTGGTGCCGGCTATTTATATGAATGATTTTTCCAGCATTCAAACTACTGGAAAGGTTTCACTGAAAGGTTTGGTAAAAGGTGTTTACAACGATAAGAGTATGCCCGGTTTTTCGCTGGCTTTGAAGGTTGATAACGGCAGTTTTAAATATCCTGCTTTGCCATCAGCAGTGAATGATATAGCCATAGACCTTGATGTAAACAATAAAGATGGAAATACAGACCACACTCTTATCAATCTTAAAAAATTTCATGCTAACATGGCAAACAATCCTGTTGATGCAAGTTTATTTGTTTCTACTCCTGTTTCAAATGCCAATTTAAAGGGAATGGTAAAGGGAAAATTGGATTTATCGCAGGTTCAGGCATTTTATCCCATGAAAGGAGTTACGTTGAAAGGAATTGCTGATGTAAATGTGGTGTATGAGGCTTCCATGTTGCAGGTAGAAGCAGAAAAGTACGATGAAATCAACGCTACGGGCTATTTGAAACTTTCCAATGTAAATTATTCATCATCCGATTTGCCTTATCAAATAAGCATTCCAACTATGGAAACGGAAGTTACGCCTCGCTATTTCGATTTAAAATCGTTGCAGATGAATGTCGGCAAAAGCGATATCAACCTTTTTGGGAAAATACAAAACTTTATGTCATACTTATTTAAAGACCAGTTACTTACAGGTGATTTTACCCTAAAATCAACATTGCTTGATATTAATCAATTGTTATCTTCCAGCGAAACAACGACACCTGCCGAAACCACGGACACCGACACTTCTTCGCTGGAAGCACCGACTATTCCTAAAAATATTGACTTTACCTTTCAGGCAGGGATAAATCAATTATTATACAGCAATCTTCAACTTACCAATACTATTGGAAAAGTTACGATGAAAGAAGGGGTATTAAATCTTGAAAACCTTACTTTCAACATGCTGGGTGGAAACATCGCATTAAAAGCAAACTATGCTTACAACGATGTTTTGCCGAGTGCACATTTATTGTTTGACATGAAAGATATTGATATAAAACAAACGGCAAGTGCATTTTCAATCGTTAAAACGTTGGCTCCCGTTGCCGAAAAATGTGCAGGAAAAATTTCTCTGGGTATTGACATGCAAACCCATTTAACCAAAAAACTGTCTCCTGTATTGAATACCGTTGATGCTAAAGGGAATTTTCAATCAAAATCTATTTCTGTTGAAAATAGTGACTTAGGAAAAAAGGCTGCCGAATTTTTTAAAAATAAACAATATGAAAAAATGGTACTTGAAAACATTGCTGTTCAGTTTAACATTGAAAAAGGCAATATTACCATAAATCCTGTTAAAACAAAACTTGGTAATATTCCGGTTGAATTTAGCGGCAGTCAAAATCTTGACCAGACACTGAATTATATGTTGTTTATGAATGTTCCCAAGCAAGTATTGGGCAATCAGGCTGCCGATATATTTGGACAATGGAGTGGTATGGCTCAAAAAGCAGGTGTGCCTGTTAAAGTGCCTGATGTAATTCCTGTCAAAGGATTGATTGCTGGTACGATTACCAAACCTGAAATAAAATTTAATTTAAAAGATATGGCTCAGAATACGGTAGAAAATGTAAAGGAAGCCGTGAAGGATAAAGTCAGCGAGGAAGTGGATAAAGCCAAAGCAGAGGCTATTCGCAAGGCACAGGAACAAGCAGATAAACTGATGAAAGAAGCCGATATTAAAGCCAATCAACTGATTTCAGCAGCACAGTCCGTAGCCAATCAAATAAACGAGACCGCTAAAAACACAGCGGCACAAATACGAAATGAAGCAAATACCCGTGCATCGCAAATAGAAAAAGACAGTGAAAGTAAGGGAGTCGTTGCTCAAAAAGTGGCTAAGGAATCCGCATCCAAAATTCGTAAAGAAGCAGATAAAAAAGCATCGGATATAGAAAATAAAGCACAACAGGAATCGCAGGCAAAAATGATACAGGCACAAGCCGAAGCAGATAAGTTGAGAGCAAAAGCAAAAGCCGACAGTGACAAACTTATAGAAGAAGCCAAGAAAAAGTAATTGCTTATTTTTTTTAATGGAATGAAAACACTTGCGTTTGTTATAACTTTTTTATTATTGATTTCGGGAACAGTAGCACAAGAATCATTGTGTCCCGAACCCAGTAAAAAAGCAAAAAAACTTTTTGACGAAGCACAGGAATCATATAACAAACAAAATCCCGAACTTGCGTATAAATTGTTATTGCAATGTATTGCTGAAGACCCCGAATTTGCAAGACCTTACTTGATTTTAGCCGATGTAAATATTCAGAAATATCATCAAACGAACAATATGACTCAGGCACTTCAATTTAAGAACAGAGCCGTAGATTATTATATAAAATGTGCCAATGCTTGCCCTGCTATAGATAATTATCGTGCAAATTTTGAAGTTGCCTATTATCTGTATCAGGATAAAAAGTACACGCAAGCGTTACCTTTTATCGATAAATATCTGGCGCATGCCAAAAACGACCCTAATATGGAAGAAGCAAAACGCATGAAAAAATATATAGATAGTTATAATTATCTGATAAGCCACCCTGTCCCGTTTAATCCAAAAAAAGTGGAAGGCATTTGTACCAACGATGATGAATTTTTACCACTCATCACTCCCGACAATGAAGAAATGTTTTATACGCATCGTTATAATAAAACCGGCGAAACAGGAATACAGCAAAAGATAGATGAATTTACAATTGCCAATCGAATACCTTCCGATTCGTTAAAGGAAATTTTTGAAAAAAACAGACCCATGCTGTTGCCTTTTAATGCTAATGCTAATAACAATCAGGGTGCTGTTACCATTACTATTGATAACAACCATTTATATGTTACCATTTGCGATGTTCCCAATTGTGATATATGGGTTTCGGACAACGAAGACGGTACATGGTCGCCACTTCGCAATTTGGGTGGTGCTATCAATGGAAGACGTTCATGGGAGAGTCAACCCTCCATTTCTTCCGATGGCAAAATGCTTTTCTTTGCCAGTATTCGTCCCGGCAATATTGGTTTTGAAATGGAAAATGATGCCACACAAACCAGTGATATTTGGATGTCGCGACAAGATGAAAACGGAAATTGGTTGCCGGCTGTAAATTTGGGACCAATTATCAATACCCCAGGCAATGAAAAAAGCCCATTTATTCACAGTGACTCGCAAACACTGTATTTTTCTTCCGATGGTTTAGACGGTATGGGAGGTTATGATATTTATTATTCCAAAATGTTGCCTGATGGTAAGTGGTCTGAACCTAAAAACATTGGATATCCTATTAATACCGAAAACGATGAAATCGGATTTATTGTGAGTACCAATGGAAAGAAGGCTTATTTTTCATCCAATAAATTGTCAGACGCCAAAGGATGGGATATTTATTCGTTTGATTTGTACAACGAGGCACGTCCTAAAGAAGTGGTATTTTATAAAGGACAAGTAAAAGACGAAAAAGGAGAGCCATTGCAGGATGCAAAGGTTATTGTTAAAGATATAAACAATCAGCGTAGTGCCGAAGCCATGGTTAATAAAATGACTGGAAAATATGCCGTTGTTATTCCCATTGATAAACCCGATGATGATTTTATATTAACTGTAAAAAAGAAAGATTATGCTTTTTCTTCTTCCTATATTAAGGCTGAAGAGTTGAAAAAGGAAAAACCTGTGGAAGTTGATTTTGAAGTGAAACCTATTGAAGTGGGTACTACGGTTAAAATTAATAATATTTATTTTGCTACCAATCAGGCTGTATTCGAAAAATCGAGTTTGATAGTGCTAGATAATTTTCTTGAATTTCTAAATGAAAATCCAAATGTATATATAGAAATAGAAGGGCATACCGATAATGAAGGTGATTTGACAAGCAATCAAATTTTATCGGAAAAACGAGCCAAAGCGGTTGCCGAATATTTGATTTTAAATGGACTTGATAAAAAACGTATTGTGGCTACGCATGGCTATGGTGAAACTAAACCCGTTGCCACCAATGATACCCCCGAAGGTCGTGCTCTTAACCGTCGTACCGAATTTACCATTGTAAAAAAATAGAAGACATTAATAAATAAGGTTAATTTTGAATATTAATAAAAAAAGATATGAAGCATATATTTAACATTAACATTTGCATATTTATTATGCTTTTTTCAGGTTGCATAAGCACAAAAAAATACATTAACTATATAAATCAAAAGTGTAATCAAAAAAATGAGTTAATAAACGTAAATGATTATGTTGAATTTAAGGATACCATTAATAAAACTACTGATAGCATTGTAAAAGCAGAAAAAATAAAATCGTATTTTATACCTGCTATTTTTTATTGGGAATGGAATAATACAATTAAATGTGAACTAAGCGGAAAGCAAACGTTTAACACGTTTTATTATTATTTTCAATGCTATGCCGATTCATTAAATTTAAAAGATAAATTAAACGGGGAAAAAATAAATATTTCATTTGAATCTATTCCTAATACTTTTATTTATACCAATAAAGGTTATATAGTAATTATTATAATAGCCTATTTTATGGGACAATTGGAAGCAATTTTTCCAGAAAACAGTAAATTAATTTTTACTTACAGAATTCTAAATGGAACCAAAGAAACAAAATCAGGGAAAATTGAAATCAATAATATAAACACTCCTGTAAAAAATATATGGAAATCAACGAAAAAATTTACATGGATGTATATAGACCAATATGTAAATAATTTAAAAATACTGAGTAAAACCGCATGTAAAACGCTCATGGATGATATTGATAATTAGTTGCTTTTATTATCTCACAATGTATTGAGCAATTTTATTTATTAATTCTTCTTGTTGTATAGGTTTTACAAGATAATCAACACATCCGGCTTTTTTACTGAGTTCCTGCTCAGTAGAATAGGCAAAAGCAGTTTGTGCTATAACGGGAACTGCAGGATTAGTTTCTTTGATAAGTCGTGTTGCTGTAAAGCCATCTATGTCGGGCATTTGAATATCCATGAGTACTATATCAATTGTTTCAGCATGTTCCTTAAAAAGACTTACCGCTTCTCTTCCATTGTGTGCTATAATAAGATTAAATGAATATTCAGACAACATTTCTTCAAGAAACATGCAGTTTATTTCATCATCTTCGGCAATTAGAATAGTAATCTTTTTTTCTGATAAATTATTTATGGTTGAAGGTATATTTGGAACAGGTTTTTGACACAAGGTTGTTTTTATTAAGGGAAAACGTACCGAAAACGTACTGCCTTTCATCCATTCCGATTCCACATGAATGCTTCCGTTCATCTGTTCAACTATTTTTTTTACAATAGATAATCCTAATCCAGACCCATCTTGCGTTTTAATGTACTTGTTCTTAATTTGTGTAAAGGGGATAAATAAGTGTGGAATATCTTCTTTTTTGATTCCCATACCTGTATCCTGAACATAAAAAATTACTGAGTTGCTGTATGGTTTGTATCCAATATGAATTTCACCTTGAAAAGTGTATTTGATAGCATTTAAAAGAAGGTTGGAAATAATTTGTTTCAATCGTAATTTATCAGTATATAAAGGAATATCATCCTGCGGCGAATTGTCGAGAATAAAAGAAATATGCTTTTTGTTTCTTATTTCCAAATCATGACTATATTGCTCATATATTTCTTTAAAAAAGGGGAACAAGAAGGCAGTATCGTATATAAAAGTCAAGTTTCCAGTTTCTATTTTGCTAAGGTCTATCAGGTCATCAATAATTCTTGAAATTAAAGAGGTACTTGCATTAATCTGTTGTATGTATTGATGTTTTTTTTCATCCGATAAAGCAGGGTTATTGAGTAAACCTGCAAAACCAATAATAGCATTTAGAGGTGTTCTTAATTCATGACTTATATTGGCAATAAAGGAAGATTTTATTAACGTTTCCCGTTCTGCTTTATTTTTTGATTTGAGTAGTGTATTTTCCTTTTTTCTTTGTTCGGTAATATCATGAAAAATCACTATAAAATAAAGGGGGTTATCCTTTTCATGTATAGCATAAATTTCATGTAAAAAAAATTTCCTTTCGTTCTTTTTATTGCTATATTCAAATTCGAATTGAAATGTTGAAAAATTATTTTTCAATTTAGACAAATATCCATTTATTTTATCGCTATGAGGAATGGGTATCAGTGAATTTAACTCTTTTCCAATGATATTTTGGTCTGTAAGTTCAAAACATGTTCTAAAAGTTTTGTTGGCATATAACACTCTACATTTTTCGTCGAAAATAACGATACCTTCATGGAAGTTTTCAATAATAGTATTATATAACTCAGATAGTACAGTTGTATTTTCTTCATTAACAGTTATATCAGTAATATAAACCAAGACATGTGTTACTGTATTATCATGACTGACGGGTGTTATATAATAATTTACATAAATAGAATTACTATTTATGGTAAGATGAAAATTATATTGACTTACACTTTTGTTTTCTGAAAAAACAGACTTTATGTTTGATAAAAATGTTGACGGAAGCAAGTAGGGTGATGAGAAAATATTAATGGCTTTTAAATTAGGCAATTCGAGTATTTTAGTAATGGCATCGTTAGTTTCAAGAATGTTGCCATCCTTATCAATCAGTGCTATTCCTGTTGGGCAGTGGTCTATGATGAAGCGTAGGTAATTAGTATTATTATCCATAATATAATAAAGTGCAAATGTAATATAAAATTCATTATAAACAAAATATTTTTTTTATTAATTTACAAAAAATTTCATTACAAAAATGATAACGAAATATCGAGCAAGTTTTCCCAGGGTCATAAATACGATTACCTTGGCTGGAGAAATTTTAAATAACCCAAGTACAATAGCCATGGCATCGCCAATGCCGGGAAACCAAGTAAAAAAAGCAGTCAGCGTTGAAAAACGTTCGACATAATGACTGGCTTTATCTAATTTTTTTTTCGATACACGTAAATATTTTTCTATCCATTCGAGTTTTCCCAATCTCCCGATAATATAATTGGTAAGACCTCCTAATGTGTTTCCAACGGTTGCAATGAGCAGAACAAGATAAGGATTATATCCCAGTGCAACCATACCAGCAACAATGACATCTGAACTGAAAGGAATAATAGTAGCAGAAAGAAATGCTACCAGAAACAATCCCCAATATCCCAACGCCAGCCAATCAATATCCATGCTGTAGTATTCTTTTTATAAATCACTGTTTTTTTTAGTAATGGTAGAATTCCAAGTTTCACTTATCAGTTCCTTTAATGATGGAAAAATGGTATGTATCGTTTTTTCAAGCGGTGTAAACAATAAAGATTTTTCCTTAGTACTGGCAGAAATAAGAACGTTTTTTGAATCAAATTGATTAAGAAAATAGACGACAGAACCAACTATCAATATTCCTTTACACAATCCAACTACTAAACCGCCAATTTTATTGACCCATCCCAAGCCTGTTTTAGAAAAGAACTTGTCGGCGGCAACACTGCCAAGTTTCATCAAAAACAAAGCAAGTAAAAAAGTAATGGCAAACGTGATTAAATTAAAATAGGGGGAATGAGAATTGAACATGGATGCTATTATTTTACCTACCCACGACGAAAAATGAATTGCCAAATATATACCTGCGAATAAGGCTATGGTAGAAAATAATTCTTTAATTAGCCCGTGCGACAGGCCTTTGAAAAGAAACCATAAAAAAGGGAACAAAATAATGATGTCTATTAACTGCATTTGTATTAAATTTGTGTAAAATTAGTAAAAAAAATTATGCCGTTATTAAATTCACTTGTTTCGTGGATAAATTTGAAGCGAATGAGTCAAATAGATTTGATGAAACGTTACCCTGCGGAGGTACAAAAAGAAGTATTGGCAAACTTGCTTATCAAGGCAAAAGATACGGAGTTTGGGAAAAAATATGGATTTGCTAAAATAGAGACACCGCAGCAATATTCGGAAACAGTTCCCTTGCAGGATTATGAATCGCTGAAATTCTATACGGAACGAATAGTGAAAGGCGAACAGAATCTGATTTGGCCTACGGATATTCGTTGGTTTGCCAAATCGTCGGGAACAACATCCGATAAAAGCAAATTTATTCCTGTTAGCAAGGAAGCCCTTGAAGAGTGTCATTACAGAGGTGGACGCGATATGGTGGCATTTTATATTAAACAATACCCACAAAGCGAGATATTACTCGGCAAAACGTTGGCACTGGGAGGAAGTCATAAAATCAGCGAGTTTAACAGCGATTTGTATTATGGCGATTTATCGGCTGTATTGATGAAAAACTTGCCTTTCTGGGCTGAATTTTTACGTGTGCCTTCGCTTAGCGTTGCCCTTATGGATGAGTGGCAAAACAAAATTGAAAAAACGGCACATGATTCGATTAAGCATAAAATTACTGTGCTTGCTGGTGTGCCTTCGTGGATGATGGTTCTGATAAAACGAATTTTTGAAATTACCGGAAAAACTTATCTCAATGAAGTATGGCCTCAATTGGAATTGTTTATTCATGGAGGTGTTAGTTTTGAACCGTATCGTGAACAATATCGTTCTTTTTTTAACAATGATTCCATGCATTATCTCGAAACGTACAATGCCTCCGAAGGCTTTTTCAGCATACAGGATGATTTGTCTGAACCGGAAATGCTGTTGATGCTTGACTATGGCATATATTATGAGTTTATTCCGTTAGAAGAACTGGAAAGGGAACATCCAACTTCATTGACCATTGGTGAAGTAGAAACAAACAAGCAATATGCCATGGTTATTTCTACCAATGCCGGATTGTGGCGTTATTTAATAGGCGATACGGTAAAATTTACTTCTCTTTTTCCTCATAAAATAAAAGTAACAGGACGTACCCGACATTATATAAATGCCTTTGGTGAAGAATTGATGGTTGAAAATGCCGAATATGCCGTTAAAAAAGCATCCGAAAAAACAGGAGCCACTATTCGCGAATATACTGCTGCACCTGTGTTTATGAGTAAAAATCAAACGGGTGCCCATCAATGGATTTTTGAATTTGAAAAAGAACCAAGCAGCATAGATGTATTTATGAAGGAATTGGACGATGCACTCAAATCAGTCAATTCCGATTACGAAGCCAAACGCTATCAAAACATGAATCTTAATTTTCCCAAATACATAGTGGTTAAGGAAAATACATTTTATGAATGGCTGCATCAAAAAAACAAGTTAGGTGGACAGCACAAAATTCCACGACTTGCCAATCATCGCGAATATGTAGAAGAATTAATTCAAATCCATAATCAATTGTAAAAAATGTATTACAAACTTTTTTTTCCACTCATTTTTGCAAGTTTTTTGCTATACAAGCAAATACCTCAGCAAAATAATTTTGTTACGGCTGATATTTTAAACCATATTTATATTATCAACGGAAAAAATTTGATTCAATATAGCGACGAAGGAGAAATAGTATATCAATACTCCAGTCAACTATTAGGCGATATTACTTCGATGGATGCTTCTAATCCGATGAAAATTTTATTGTTTTACAATAATTTTAATCAGGTTGTTTTTTTGTCCAATAAACTGGTACCGCTGTCCTCTGCTATAGAATTGGATAATATGGGATTTACAAGTGTAAGTGCTGTATGTTCTGCTGCACGCGACGGTTTTTGGCTCTTTGATTCCAAACAAATGCAACCGGTATATATTTCGCAAAATATGGATATAGTTAATAAAGGTACACACATTAATATAACAGATACATCTTCATCCAACATTCCTTTGATGATGACGGAACATGAAAGCAAACTCTATATTTGTTTTCCTGAATTGGGTGTCTGGATTTTTGACCAGACAGGTAAATTATTAGATACAATTGCTATTCCAAATATTCAATATTGTCAATTACTTTCCAATAAATTAATTTATCTGACCCATAAAAAAATTTGTATGTACGACCTGAAACAAAAGCAAACTATTAATATGGATATACCGGCTGACGATTGTCGTTATTTTGTTTTTTTAAGACAAAAAGCAGTATTATCTAACGGAAAATCGTTGTTTTTTTATAAAAGCGATGACCATCGTTATTAGTTGGAAGTTGTCCGTATTCGTTTAGCAGCGTTGTATAATACAAGCCAACACCATTGAATAAAATAAACAGGAATAAAAAAGTAGAAATAACGCTGGTGCATCTTTAAAAATTTAAAATTGGTTTTTGTTTCCATAAGGATTTTGCGTACTTTTTTTCGTGAAATATTTTTTCTTGTTCTACCGCATTTATGCCAGATAGACGCTTCCAGCACCATTACGATTTTAAATCCATTCTTCCTTAATTTAATACCCAAGTCGGCATCTTCACATCCAAAGAATAAATCGGAGTTTAATGCAGTGAACGGAATTTTTTTCACAGGAAGCATCATGGAGGCACCAGTAATCCAATCGCATTCAATAATACCTTGATTAAACTGAGGTGAATCGGCCATGTTTTCGCCTATGTTAAAATACCCTGGGTATTTATTAAGATTGATTTTACCACCGGCAAACGAAATAATATTACTTTCCCCCTTTTTTTGATAAAAATAATTTTTTGGTCCGAGCATGCCGATGTTATCATCGCTTTGGGCTACTTCTACCAGTTTGGTAAGAAAATTTTTTTCAACTACCGTATCGTTATTGAGTAGAAAAACATAATCAGGTTCAAACGCTTTGATTGCATATCGGATGCCAATATTGTTTCCTTCGGCAAATCCATCATTACGGTCATTTTTAATCAGTATTAATTTTTGATTGGACGGAAGTTGTGCTATTTCGTTCTGTTGACTAATGGCACGTTCGGCTTCATCTTTGGTATATTCGTACAACCGTACAGGTTTATTTTTATCTGAATAGGAAAAAAAAGGAGATTCTATTGGAATATGACCTTCGCAGTATTTTCTGATTTGTTCTAATGAACTATCTGTCGAAGCATTGTCAACGATTATAACTGTGTAATTGGGATAAGTAATTTGATAGAGCGATTCCAGACATTCCAGCGTGTCCTTGTATCCATTCCAGTTAAGGATTATTATGGTAACATGTGGATTCAAGAATTCAATATAGTTTGATAAATATGAAAGTATTGCTTTGCAATAATCTCTATGCCAAAGGTATTACGTCCTTTTATGGATAATTCGTTTCTATCTAATTTCATTAATGCTGAAATATGCTCTTCGGATACTTCGTTCATAGAATTAACGACCAATCCTGCCTTATTTTCGAGTACATAATCTTTTATCAAATCAATGCTGTTATTGGTTATAATGGGTAATCCGCAGCAAACAAATTCGCTAAACTTAACGGGTGATGCTACTTTGTTGGTAATGCTTGGCTCTCGTAAAATAACGGCAATGTCAGCAGCACATAAATATTTAGGGACATCTTTATTAGGAACAAACTTGTTAATTACGTTCGGGTGATTTATGACACTTTTAGATAAATTTAATACCTTGTATGTGTTGTATAACTGCATTACAGCGTTTTCGGTATTTTGCCAACCTGCCGTTCCACCCGATGAAAGAACAAGTAAAGGTGTATTTTCGTCTATGGATAGTTCATGTCGAATTTCATCTCTATAGTTATTTGAATAAACAAAATTTTGTGTGGCAAGGCAAGAATTGATAAAAATATTTTGATGGTTGGTCTTTTCGAACAAATATTTTTTTAAACTGTTAGAAACACAAGATATATAATGGATGTGTGTCAGTGTTTTTAAAGAGTTACTTATTTGTTTCAGTTTAAGATTTTTCAAAATTTTGTTTCTTCTTGAATATTCTTTAGTCTCTTCGTATGTTGCTCCACGAATATCTGCTAAAATAGGATGTGTGTCTATACCTGAATTTTTTAAAGCGTTATAAACGTGATGAGATTCTCTCAGGCTTCTAACATGAATTACATATTCGTTAATATGGTTTATTTTTCTGAATGCTTTATTAAGTGAATATTGTGTTGCATATTCCAGCCATGGATAATCGGGATAATGCTTATAATACGAGATATTTATTCTTTTATCCAGCATAGTACGAATGGCATCTTTATCTACTTTTTCCATTTTTAAGCCGCCCATATAAATAATTTCATCAAACTTTTCTATTGCTGCATAATAGTTCAACAATTCAAAAACCTGTGTGTAGATAATTGATTCAGCATAATATTCAGAAACGTATATCAACTTCATGTATTTGATAAAAGTTATTAGAGGTTAAAAATGGCATGTTTTTTATTGGCGCAAATTTATATAATTCTATTTAATAATTAACGGTACATTTACATTCTGCCAAACAAAAAAAATCCAGTCTGCAATATAAAAGCGTGTTGGGGTTCATTATACTTACGCTTTCAATTTTAAATTTCTATGAAAAAACACGCAGACTGGATGTGCGCAAAAATACAAAAAATTTTAACAGAGTGTAAAAAATTTTAATGGATAAATTAATACCGACTTGCTAACAAGTTCATGAAAACAATTCGCTTCGCTTTTGTTTTAAAACTGTTAGTCTGTCGGCATTAACCAAAGCCAACTGACAAAATTTATTTCATTCTTATGTAAGCGATTTGGTATAAGAAATATAAAAAAAGCAACCTCATGGAGAGATTGCTTTTCTTATTTTGGAGTACTCCTTACTTCTTTTCAGGTTTTAAAAATACCTTAACATAATTATTCATGGTAAAATATTTATTGGCAAGTTCCTGAATGTCCTTTGTTGTAACCTTATTTACTTTGTCATTAAAATTGGCAAAGGAAGTTTTCGGGTCGTCGTAATAGTATATATTTTCGAGTTTGCGAATCCACCAGTTGTTTTTCTTCAAATTGGTTTCACGTTCACGAATTAGTTGCTCCTTTACTTTGGCTAAATCTTCTTCGGTAGGTCCTTTTTTCATCAGGATTTGCATTTGTTTAAAGGCAGCGTTGGTAAGTTTGTCCTGATTTTTTGGGTCGCAACCAAAGATAATGATAACATTAATATCCTGTTGTGGATACTTGTTGTATTCGAATTGTGCCTGAACGCCATAAGCACCGCTTTCTTTTTCGCGTATATTTTCACGTAGTTTTATATCAAGTATTTTCGACAGCACTTCGGTTTTAATATTATTTTGTTCGGACCATTCATAAGTAGAATGAAATGCCAGTCCTACAAAGCCTTTTTCTTCCTTACCTTTATATACATTTTCACTTACTATCCCTGTAGGAAATTTTGGTGATACATCTTTCCATTGTTTTGTTGCAGCATTGGAAGGTAAACCGCCAATGTATTTTTGAATAAGTGGAATTTGTGTGTCGTCAATATTTCCTACAAAGAAAAACTTAAATCCGTTGGCATTATCAAAACGCTCTTTAAAAAAGGAAACGGATTTATCCAGCGTTACAGTTTGCAGTTGCTCTTCGGTTGGAATTAAAATAGTGCGTGGGTCGTTTTGTGTTATGACTTTAGTAAATTTATCAATAAAGGCAAATTGGGGATTGCTCGAAATAAACATAAACTGACTTTTTAATTTGGAGATAAATGCTTTGAAGGCTTCCTCATCTTTACGAATATCGGTAAAATACATATACGTCAATTGAAGCATGGTTTCCAAATCTTTGGGGGCTACTTTTCCGCTGAAGCCTTGTTTTAAATCGTTTATGTATGGTGAAATTTCTACATCAGTTCCAGTCAGTTTCTTTTTCAAGTCCGATTTGCTGAATACACCCAAGCCGCACTCTTCAATAACACTGGAAGCATACATGGCATTTAAAATATCTTCGTTAGAACTTAATGAAGTACCGCCCAGTGCATATCCCGAAAATTGAATTTCATTGTTTTTAAAATCTGTTTTTTTGATGATGACCTGTGTTCCGTTTTGGAAGGTAATTTCTGTATAGCCCAATTCTTTATTTTCATTTTTATTGATAATAGGAGAACCTTCGGGCAGTTTGGAAAGCAATGGGGCATTGATTTGCTTGTCTTCATAAGGTTTCAAATCCATAGTTTTCGTTTTACCGATTATAGCGAGCACATCTTCTTTGGAAGGAACTTTAATACCATCTTTTTTGGGTGCTGTAATCATGAGTACAAAATTGTCGTCTGTTATCCATTGCTTTGACAGCGCATTAACATCTTCCAATTTAATTTGAGGCAACAATTGTTGGGCAAATTCAAATTCTTTTTGAGCACCGGGAATAGGATTTTTAGAAAGAAAGTGATAAATATATTCCATTGCCAACCGTTCCGATTCTATTTTATCGTATTCTTTTGCAGTTTTTTCGTAATTAGTAAGCATTTCTGTTTTCTGACGTTCAAATTCAGAGGCTGTAAAGCCAAAGCGTCTGACGCGTTCGTTTTCTGAAAGAAGTGTTTCAAAAGTTTTATCAATTTGATTTTCTTTAGATATTCCGTAACCCAAGTATGCATCTTTGGTGCGTGCAAGAAATTCGCCATATTCAGTTCCAGCATAAATATATGGGCAGTCGGGTTTTTGAGAAATTTCTTCCAACCGGTTGTTTATCATACCTGTAAAAAGTTCCTGCTTGAGTTTTTCGCGAAAATCTGCCAAAGTAACTACATCTTTTTTAGGATGTTTATAAAAAAACATCACGGTATTGTTAGTGGCTTCTTCATCGGTTTCAATACTGATTAAAGGCTCTTTATTGTCGGGAAGGTCAAAAATTTCACGTTTACGTTCGCTAACAGGATTTTTAATAGTAGAAAAATGTTGTTTTATTTTTTGTTCCATTTGATTAACGTCGATATCTCCTACAATAATGATGGCTTGCAAATCGGGACGATACCAGTCTTTATAAAATTGACGGATAGTTTCATGTTTAAAATTTTTGATAATTTCGGGCTTCCCAATGGGAATGCGTTCAGCATATTTTGAATCTTTAAAAATAACAGGGAATGCTTTTTTTCGCATGCGGTCGTCGGCACCCAGTCCGAGTCGCCATTCTTCCAAAATAACACCACGTTCTTTATCTATTTCCTTATCGTCAAAGGTTACCTGATGTGCCCAATCTTCCATAATTTGAAAACCCTTGTCTATAAGTTCAGGTTGGTCGGTAGGAACTTTAAGCATATAAACGGTTTCATCAAAACTGGTATAGGCATTCAGGTCGGCACCAAAACGAATACCCATTTTTTCAATCGTATTTACCAGTTCTTCGTGAGGAAAATTTTTGGTCCCATTAAACGACATGTGTTCGCAAAAATGAGCCAACCCTTGCTGGTCATCATTTTCAAGTATGGAACCTGCATTAACTGCCAAACGCATTTCGACTCGTTTTTCGGGCTTTGCATTTCTCCGAATGTAATAAGTCATTCCGTTATCAAGTTTTCCAACTTTTACATTGGGGTCAATGGGAACAGGATTTTGCAATGCTTCATTCTGAGCCCACGATATCATGGGCACTAAAAACCATAATAGAATAATAAAACGACGCATAATATAATTTTTTAAGTTAATAAATATTAGGACGAATAATTCGGGTTTAAAGTTACAGATAATAAATGAAACAAAAAAAGAAATTAATACCGACTTGCTAACAAGTTCATTAAAACAATACGCTTCGCTTTTGTTTTAAAACTGTTAGTCTGTCGGCATCTCGTCATTGCTGACGAGACAAAATTCATTTCATTTTTTTGTTAGCGGTTTGGTATAAGTTATGGTTAACAAAAATCAGGAAAAAATACCGATTGTCCAACCAAAGAATGAAATAAATTTAGCCTCTCATACTTCTACGCTTCGGTAAACGAGAATTTTTTGACTCGTCATTACTGACGAGAGGGGGTGAATAGTTACATATAGTTTATATTTTTATGAAATCAAAAAATGGTTAAAAAATAAATAAGTACCTTTGTACCTAAATAATTATAAAAATAGTAATGAAAAAATTACTTGTCTTTATCGGAGTCATCAGTACTTTTCCTCTTTTTAGTCAAAATTACCAATTGATTAATTTTAATGATGGCATATATTATAAAGCAGTAAATCCTTTTATAATTGAAAATTATATGTGGATTAATCATCAAAGTAAATTTATTATATCTGTAAAGGCAGACAGCGTTATTAATACTCTAAATCAAACTTCATATTATTTATACAATACTATTGAGAAAAAAGATTCTGTCTCTTGTTTTGACGTTTCAAAATCACACTGGTTAGGTAAAAAAATTGTAGAATACAACAATGGAAATTATGTTTTATTCAATAATACCAACGATAGCATCTTTTTTAATAAAAATGCTAATTTGAACGATTCATGGATTTTATACAAATATGCTGATAATAGTTATATAGAGGCAAAGGTTACATCTATTTCTTATGAATCATTTCTAACTATTTCAGATAGTATTAAAACTATCGAGTTAATGCATAAAGATATTAATAATACTATTGTTTCGGATATTATTAATGGAACTACTATAAAATTAAGTAAAAATTATGGATTAATTCGCTTTTTCTCGGTTCGTAATTTTCCTGATAGTTTTCCTTTATTTGAAATAACTGGAATTCAAAACCTCCATGCTGGAAATTATATACCAACATTAGCAGAAATATATGATTTTAATGCAGGAAACAGTTTTCATTATGATTATAGAAGTATTACTGGAAATGGTAGTATTAATAATGAAATGCCTTATAAGGAAATCAGAAATATCATTTCTAAAATTGTGTATAATGATTCACTCACTTATACGTATGAAAGGATAAGATATTTTTCTATGAAAAGCATTCAATTGCATGATACGGTTTCAGTTACTGTTCATTCAATTGATTCGCTTCCGAATTTTGTTGAAGGTGTTTCTGGCAAAATGCCCCTTCAATCAATTCGGATTAATAGTATTAATGTTGGGCAATATTCTATGACCGATGATAATTATAACCATAATCTTACACTTACTTTTCCTGAAATGGAGGTACAACAAGGCTTTAATGATACGACGTGTTATGATTTTTGGATACCAGAAAAGGACATTAAATTTACTTCATGGGAAATTGGAAGCAGGATTACCTATATTAAAGGATTAGGTATTTTAAGAAAAATAAAAGTTTTTATCACAAATCAACAAAGTCCCGTATGCGTGTGTAATCCTTGTGAAGAATTACTCTATTTCAATAAAAATGGTGAAACATGGGGAACACCATTGCAAGTTCCTTTGATAAGCATGAATAATACTAACAATGTGATTTATCCTAACCCCGCTAATGATGAAGTAAACATTATTTCAGACCATACCATTGATGAAATTGATATTTATAATATATTAGGAGAAAAAATCTATAATCTAAAAGATGTAAAAGCGGATTATTTTAAACTTGATGTAAAAAAATTCACCAAAGGTGTTTATTTTATATGTATTAAAAACATAAATGGCTTGGTGGATAATAATAAACTGATAGTAAAATAAATTTTTTAAAAACATATAAAAACGTAGAGTATAATATGTACTTTTTAAAGCGTGAACATATAAATTATAAGCAACTATTTACCTTTATATTTCGTCATCATCATTAATGAAAAGAATACTCTTCTTAGCAATATTAGTGTTATTTATTTTTTCTTGTCGTAAAGAAGAACTTCATCCGTCGTGGGATGTTGATATGCTTTTACCGCTGGCTCAAACGCAATTAAGCATTCATGATATTCTTGTGGACAGCATTCATCAAATTAATGCTGACAGCAGTATTTCACTTATTTATCAAACAAAACTGGCATCACTTATACTAGATACTATTGCTAAAATACCTGATACTGCGTATGATTATGTTGTTAGCCTGAATGAAATTTCATTAAATCCATATAATTTTTCATATCATGTTTCTATGGGTGATATTGCCAATAAGGATAAAGAATTAAATGGCAGTTCAAGTCCATTGTACACCAGCATTATGACGGCTCATAATACAGGACAGCCTACTACCATTACTTCATTTGGACCATACAGTTTTGACAGCATTGAAATCAATATGGGTGAATATTTTAAATATGTATATATTCATCAAGCAATAGTTGACATTACCATTAACAACCAACTGCCCATTCCGTTGACTAACCTTAATTTTAAACTGATAAAACCGAACAATCAGCAAGAAATTATTAATACCAGTTTTCCTGCTATCGCACCGCATACTTCACAAACAAGTTCAACACCGTTATCCAATATTGTGTTAGACAGTTTACTGATGGGTGATGTTACCATATCTTCGCCGGGTTCAGGAATACCTGTTACCATCGATACAAGCCAAAGTGCTACCGCTACCATAACGATAAGAAATTTGCAAATAGATTCTGCCATAGCACGTTTTCCTTCACAACAATTGTTGAATTATAACAATACGTTGATTATGTCGTTGCCCGACAGTTTACAAATTTCCGAAGCGTGGCTTAAAAGTGGATTCTTGTCGCTTGATTTTTACAATACGATTAAGCAAAATATTCATCTCAACTTTTCACTTCCTGCGGTTACCAAAAACGGACAGCCTTTTCAACTATTGGTTACTATACCTGCATCGGATGGATACACTCCTGCTCATATTGTTACACAGGCAGATGTTAGCGACTATACTTTTCTTTTTCGCGGTATTCATGCGTTTGAAAACATCAGCGGAGACTTAAACGGGAATGGACATATTGATATAGATACCCTCAATTCGTTATATTATAAACTTGAAGCAAGTATCGATTCATCGGGACAGTTTATCACTCTTACAAAAAATGATAGTATTACAGCACACTGTACGTTTCAAAATTTTGTGCCCGATTATATAAAAGGATTCTTTGGATATAAACTTGTTTCGTTTGATTCAATCATCAATTATACATTATTAAATAACCTGAATGTAGATTTGCTGCATTTTGAACAGGCTAATTTTTCCATTTCATTAGAAAACCAAATCGGAACAACTGCCAAAGTTTATATTGAACATTTAAAAGCAATAAATACACAGCAATCACATCAAATATCTTTACAGGGAAATGTTCTTCAAACACCTTTTGTCTTAACCAAGCCCATAGACCCACACAGCATTTATTCTGATGTAATACCTACACTCAGTCAATTTTCTGTAAACAGTCAAAATTCAAACATTCAGGATTTAATCAGTATTTTACCCAATCAGATTGATTATGGCTTCCATATTCATTTAAACGATGGCGTTACCATGCCAACACCTGCTACGGCAAGCGATTTTGTTTATTATGGTGATAAAATTTCAACTACGCTGAATGTAGAAATTCCACTTTCGTTTTATGCCAGTAACCTTGTTTTGTGCGATACAGCACAACCCGATTTCTCCAATATTAATATAGACAAGATTATTTCTGGCAATTTAATTTTACATTCTTCCAATCTTTATCCTATTGATGTGAATGTAAGAATATACTTGCTTGATATTAATAAAAATGTATATGATTCCATTCATACAGTTCCAATAATAATTCAGGCTGGTGTCATGAATACTTCTATTCAAAAAGTGATTGTACCACGAATAGACAAAAATATTATTCCTGTCAGTCATGCCAAACTTGATAATTTTTTAAAGGCAAAATATATTGTTTTTAAAGCGGTATTCAATACCAAACCTGATGTTACCCATATAAAAATTTATGATTCATATACGTTGAAGTTAAAAATAGTGGGCGATTTTAATTATACCATAGAGAAATGAAACGAATAGTTTTTATAGGCATAATAATTATTTTTTCGGTTTATCGCATGCAAGCCCAATTGTTGGCATTCCAGTCATTTTATCCAAATTTTTATGACAGTTCTTTTTCGTGCCTGTCTATGCAAACATCGTTCAATACACAGTGCAATTCCTTTGCGGGTTCATTTATCAATGCTATTAAAAACAGTTCGTACATTAGCAATGATATAAAAAAAGACAATGCTATCAAGAAAAATAATTTTGCCGGTTATGAATGGAACAACGATGTTTCTTATTATCTGCAGCCTGACAGTTTATTTGGTATGGAAAGCGCAGGTATTCATGTGGGTGTATCGTATCAGCAGTTTTTTTCATTAAGCGTTAGCGATGATGTTTATAATTTAGTTGCGTATGGCAATAAGAATTATGCTGGCAAACACCTATCTCTAAAAAACAACGAATATCAATATTATAATTATGGAACATTTTCATTGGGTTTTTTTAAAAATTTTACTGAGAGAAGGCTTAAAGTAAGTGCTCTTTTTGATGTTAATTTTCATCTGTTTAAGGATGTTCAATATTTGTATGTGAATGATGGCGATATTTATACGGCAGAGGATGGAACCAGTGTAGAGATGTATGCCAAAGCAAAGTACTACGGTACACCATCGAGCAGTAAATTGGAGGTGCCAGGTTTTTCAATGAATGCGTTAATCCGTATTACCGATTTGCCTTCCGGTTGTACATTCAGTTTTCAGGTCCATCAACTTGGTTCACTATTTTTGAATAAGAAAAGTTATTATGCTTATGCCGATACATCTATTTACTTCGATGGTGTTACTGTTAGCGAAATACTTAATACACCTACCTATCAGGCAGGCATTCTTTCACAGGACAGTTTGACGAATTTATACGAGCAGCATATAGATACTATGAAAACAACACTGATGTTGCCCGAAGCAATTCGTTTCTCCGTTCAAAAAAAATGGAAACATACGGTTTTTAATATGACCGAACTGGGTACGTCCTTTATTTTTCACACAGGGCAAACCATGCCTGTTATATATGTTTTGCAAACATTTTCCATACATAAAAATTTTATGGTTGGAGTAGGGGGCAGGTATGGTGGATTTTCTGTCTTCAATTCTTATGTGATGGCTGAATATGCCAAGACAAGGAATATTTCAATTAAACTTACGGCAAATGCTCTTCTATCGATTCTTTATAAGAAATATCCTTATAATTTTAATATACAAGCAGGTATTGTTAAATACTGGTAATTTATAAGATTTCAAGATTTATCCCGTCATTACTGAAAAGACAAGCATTTTCATAACTTGTCTCGGCATCCCGTCAGAATGACGGGATGACAAGATTTCCATATTTTCTTGTATAAACCATATTTTATAATTCATAATGAATGAGTTAAATATTTTTTAAGGAATGACTATATAATCAATGAACTCAAAGTACTTTATTTAAATACAGGCAGGAGTATCCAAAGAAGGGCAAAAAAATCCATAGCATACGCTATACCGATATGCAGAATACTTCCACCAGCAATAGAACGGGTATAAAGCGAGAGAATGCCTAAAAAATAACCCCCAACGATACTGCTTATCGATTCAACGATGGGTTTACCAAAATGTATAAAGCAATATAAACTGACCATAGGCATAAGCACTTCTTTTCCAACTATTCTGTACAATCCCAATACCAAAATCCCTCTAAAAAGAAATTCAACCCAAATAAAATCGAAACCATAAATCAACTCATAAATGCCAAACCACACATGGTGATGAATGTTAAGCACATTTTTGGTCATGTTGGGTTTAAAGGATGGATATACTTGCTGAAACGATGTTGAAAGAGATACAAAAGCAATAACGATAATCATCAAAAATAACCATGAAAAATAGGTTTTTAATTTTATTCGTCGAAAGGAAAACCAGAAAAAGTTATCGTCTTTTTCTTTTACATATTTCCAAATAAACAGGGCAGGTATGGCAACGAATACAATGTTTCGACCATTGACCAGCAATTTACGTATTAAATATTCGGTTTTGTCATCGGGCATAGATTTTAATAGGGGAGTTAAGTAGAAATAAGTGGCAGAAAGCGATAAGGAAAGAATAACACCAGCACTGAGCCAAAAAAAATATTTGTTTTTTAAAAGAAACAATTTTTGAGAACGATAAAGCAACCAAAACATCACCGGAAAATAGGCAACAGCATAGAAAAGAAAATACACCGCAACGCCGATGGGTTTGGATGAATACGTGCTGAAAAGGGTATTTTCAATATTAAAATAATAATTTAAAAAAATACAAAAACATAAATAAAGCAATACACCTGCGTTTGAATTATCCTTAACATCCTGCAAGATAGATTTTTTTAGAAACTGTCCAAACGATTCGTTTTGTGTCATGAGCAAATGTACAAAATTTTTTTTATTTAACCCGATATATTTTTGAAAGTAAAATTTTATACCAAACCGCTAATCCCGATTTGTAACTATTCACTCCCACTCGTCATTGCGAGTGAAGCGAAGCAATCTCCACTCTCGTCCTCGTTTGTAACGAGGATGTAAACCCACTCTCGTTGCAGTTGAATATATTTATCGAAACCCGGTTATGGAAGGTATAGTTTGTAATGAAGAAGATTATATTTATAGTAGTGCCGGTGATTTTATTGGTAAAAAAAGTTCGGTAAAATTAAATTTGCTATGAGATGAAGGGAACAAATAAAAAAGAGAACGTCCTCGTTACAAACGAGGACGAGACAGGGGTGTCTGTATTAATAAGTTATAAAAAAATCAAAAAATTTTGCTATTTGAATAAAAAATATTATTTTTGTACAAGTATAAACCAATAAAAAATCAGTTTATGAAACAATTTATTCTATCATTCGGCAAAGCAGTGTTAGTACTACTTTTAACTTTTAACTTTCAACTTTCAACTTTTTTCTGTTTTGCCCAAACACAGACACCGCAAAGTTTTTCGTATCAGGCAGTAGTGCGTGATGCACAGGGAAACATTTTGCAAAATCAATCGGTATCTTTTAAATTCAGCATCATCGAAAACAGTGCTTCGGGCAATGTAGTATATGCTGAAACACAATCTGCCACCACCAACAATTTGGGATTGGTTGTATTGGCAATAGGCAATGGAAATGTATTACAGGGTACCTTTTCAACAATACAATGGGGCAATGCACCGCATTTTTTCAAAGTAGAGTTGGATGTAAATGGTGGCAGCAATTTTGTCGAAATGGGAACAACGCAACTGCTAAGTGTTCCGTATGCACTGTATTCTGAAAATGCCGGAAATGTGCAAACCTACACTGCTGGAAACGGAATTAGCATTACAGGTAATGTGGTTGAAAACACAGCTCCAGACCAACCAGTATCATTAACAGGACAAGGAGCAACATCGGTATCTGGTACATATCCTAATTTCACCATAAGTTCCACAGATACTAATACAACCTATACCGCAGGCACAGGGATTGATATCACTGGAACAATAATTAATAATACAGCACCAGACCAAGCAGTCTCATTGATAGGACAAGGCAGTACAACAGTATCAGGCTCATATCCTAATTTTACTATTAATTCAACAGATAACAATACAACCTATACCGCAGGCACAGGGATTAATATTACAGGAACAACTATTGAAAATACAGCACCTGACCAGCCGGTTGTTTTAAACGGAACCGGTGCAACTACTATTACTGGAACATATCCTAATTTTACTATAAGTTCCACAGATAATAATACAACCTATACCGCAGGCACAGGGCTTACACTCACAGGTACTTCTTTTTCACACAATGCACACACAGGGGATGTTTCTGGAACAACAGCACTTACCGTTACAGGAATTCAAGGAATGGCAGTAGATTCAACTGCACCCACAACCAATCAGGTTTTACAATATAATGGTTCAAACTGGTCGCCTACGCAACCTTCGAATTTAATCAGTGCCGGAAACGGGCTAAATTATTCAGGAAATACGTTAAACACTGTTTGGACACAAACAGGGAACAATATTTACAATAATAATACAGGTCGTGTAGGTATTGGCATGAATGCACCTACCGGAAAACTCAGCGTTCAGGGCGATACGTCCAATGTATTGTTTGAAGTAAAAGATAAGAACGGATATTCTGTATTTGTAGTATATCAGGACAGCGTGCAAGTATTTGTGGATGCCAGTGGTGCAAAAGCGAATAAAGGTTGTTTTGCCGTTAATCCCAAAGCCCAGCAAAAAGCAAGTAATACCCATTATTTACGCATTACTCCTGATAGTACACGCATTTATACCGGCGATACCATAGCCGGTTTTGGCGTAAGAAATATTGGTGTTACTGAAACAACAAGTTATATGCAGTTAACTCCAAGTAATTATTTTATAGGGCATGAAGCAGGAAAATCAATTACTACTGGAAAATATAATTCTTTTATAGGTTATAAAGCGGGAAAATCAAATACAATTGGTCAAAATAATCTATTTATCGGCTTAAATGCAGGATATTCCAACACAAGTGGTCATAATAATATATTTTTAGGAAATTTGTGTGGATATTCCAACTTATCAGGTGGAAACAATGTTTTTATTGGCATGGGAGCAGGGTATAAAAATAAATGTGCGCATTTTAACGTACTTCTTGGAGATAGCGCAGGTTTTTCAATTATCGGCTCAGACGATACATGGTGGCCTAATGCTTTTTATGGGGACGATAATATTTGTATTGGATATAAAGCGGGTTATAGTATTACAGACGGTTTCTGGAATGTCATGATTGGCAAAGATGCAGGATTATTCACAACAACATCCACGGGAAATGTTTTTGTCGGTTCATCTGCTGGTGCAAATAATACTATCGGTGCAGATAATATTTTCTTAGGTTTCTGGGCTGGAAAAATGAATAACACAGGGTGCGGGAATGTTGTGATAGGTACAATGGGAGATGACTTGGGCGGTAATATTTCGGAAAATGTTTTTATTGGCAGGAATGCCGGTTATTCCAGTTCCGGTGGATATAATGTTTTTTTAGGTAATAGTGCAGGCTTACATTCAACAAGTGGTTGCCAGAATGTTTTTCTTGGTTGGCATGCAGGATTTTCTAATGTTAATGGGAATGGAAATGTCTTCATTGGGAATGATGCCGGCGCTTATGAGACAGGTTCAAATAAACTATATATAGCTAATGAACCGACAAATCCTCCCTTGATTTACGGTGATTTTTCATCAAAACGCATTGGTTTGGGAACAACAAACCCCAGTGAAGCATTAGAAATCAACGGTGGAGGAAATTTACTCTTTAAAGCCGATGATGCTGGCGATATTATTTTTCAGAAAAATGATGCTTCCCAGTTAGGTAGAGTATGGACTGTCCTTGATGGATTGAATCTGAGCAGTTATGATAATACACCCGATATTCATATCCATTCCAGTGGTAATGTTGGTATTGGCACAGTTTCGCCCGATAGTAAACTGGATGTAGAAGGAGATATACGTGTAAATAATAATACGTTCTATTTACGAGACGGAACTGACCAAAATCATGGAATTCGTTATACTAATTCCTTTGCCGGATATTCTCTTGATGGACCCATTATTTTTTGTTGGGGGTCAGGAGCATTAGGAACAGTTGGACCCGATGCCGTTGCTCTCAAATGGGATTATTATAATCGTGTTGGTATCAACAGAAGTCCTACAACAAATAATCTTGAAGTCGAAGGTAATGCATCAAAAACAACCGCAGGTTCGTGGTTAGCTAATTCCGATAAACGAATAAAAACAGATATTCAGAATATAGAAAATGCCTATGAAATAATACTAAAATTACACCCTATAAAATTCCGGTACACAAGTGAATGGATAAAAAAGCATCCTACCATAGAAGATAAATATTACTACAATTTTATTGCGCAGGAGTACAAAGAAATCTTCCCTGAATCAGTAAAAGGGAGTGGTGAATTTTTAGATGGTGATGATAAGGAAATTTTACAGATTGATACGTATAATGCCCAGATATATACCATTAAGGCAGTGCAGGAACTTATTCTTGAAAATAGAGAGTTGAAAAAGGATAATGAATTACTAAAAGCGGAGATAGAAAATATCAAAACAATTTTAAATGTTAAAACAAAAAATTAAAGTAACTATTCACCCCCTCTCGTCCTCGTTTGTAACGAGGACGAGACAGGGCTAACCGTATTAAAATAAAAACAAAGCGAATTGTTTTAATGAACTTGTTAGCAAGTCGGTATGAATATATTTATCGAAACCCGGTTATGGAAGGTATAGTTTGTAATGAAGAAGATTATATTTATAGTAGTGCCGGTGATTTTATTGGTAAAAAAGGATTGGTAAAATTAAATTTGCTATGAGATGAAGGGAACAAATAAAAAAGAGAACATCCTCGTTTGTAACGAGGACGAGACAGGGCTAACCGTATTAAAATAAAAACAAAGCGAATTGTTTTAATGAACTGGTTAGAAAGTCTCTATTAGTATAGTAAAGCATTCCATGTATTTTTTTTATTTATCAGGATAATGTAAATTTGCGATGAATTTAAAACACTAAACCATGGAAGTAAAAAACAGTTTAAAAGGCGGTGAATTTCTTATTCACGATGTAAAATTTAGCAATGTATTTGTACCCGAAGAATTTAGTGAAGAACAACGCATGATTGCTGGTATGTGTCAGGATTTTTTGGAAAAGGAAATTTTTCCTAACCTGGACCGTATTGACGAAAAGGAAAAAGGATTGATGCGTTCACTTATCTCTAAAACCGGTGAACTGGGTTTATTGGGTTTATCCATTCCCGAAGAATACGGTGGTTATGGACAGTCGTTTGTAACATCCATGCTGGCTGCCGACGTTTTAGGCGCTGGTCATTCGTATGCTGTGGCTTATTCAGCACATACAGGTATTGGAACTTTACCCTTGCTGTATTATGGAAGCGAAGAGTTAAAACAAAAATATTTATCCAAAATGGCAACGGGTGAATATGCCGTTGCTTATTGCCTTACTGAACCCGGTGCAGGTTCCGATGCTAACAGCGGACGTACGCGTGCGGTGTTATCCGATGATGGTAAATATTACATTCTTAATGGGCAAAAAATGTGGATTACTAATGGTGGTTTTGCCGATGTATTGACCGTATTTGCTAAAATTGATAACGATAAAATATTAAGTGCCTTTTTGGTTGAACGTACTTTTCCGGGGGTAACTTTTGGTGCAGAAGAGCATAAAATGGGTATCAAAGGGTCTTCTACGGTTCAAATATTTTTTAACGATTGCAAAGTGCCGGTTGAAAATATGATTGGTAAACGTGGCGAAGGATTTCGTATTGCACTTAATATTTTACATATCGGACGCATTAAATTGGGTGCCAATGTTATTGGGTCATTAAAGCGTTCCATTATGCACTCGGTCAATTATGCCAACGAACGCAAGCAATTCGGTTCCTTTATTAGCAGTTTTGGTGCTATTCAATACAAATTGGCTCAACAGGTTATCAAGACCTTTGCCACAGAATCGGCTGTATATAGAACATCTGCTTATGTAGATGAAAAAATAAATGAGGGCGTTGCCAGTGGTAAAAAGAAAGAGCAGGCAAATCTGGAAGCATTGGGCGAATATGCTATGGAAGCAGCCATTTTAAAAGTTTTTGGCTCCGAATCGCTGGATTACATTGTGGACGAAGCAGTGCAAATATTTGGAGGTATGGGTTTCTCTGCCGAAATGCCCGTTGAACGTGGCTATCGCGATTCACGTATTAATAGAATTTTTGAAGGCACTAATGAAATAAACCGAATGGTTATTGCTGACCAGTTTTTAAAAATGGCAAAAAAATCGGATTCTCCCATTTTTGCTAAAGCAAAAGAAATATATGCTTCTATAGATACTATTAAGCCAATAGATTTTGAAGGCGATTATTTTGATAAAAAAGCCACCGTTATTGAAAATTTTAAAAAACTGGTACTTTTAATTCAATATCGTGCCTATGAAACACTCGGAAAAGCATACTCCAACGAGCAGGAAGTGCAGATGAATATATCGGATATGATAATTCAACTGTATGCAGCCGAATCGTTGATGCTTCGTGTAAAAAAATTGAAAAATATAAAATCGGAAACCGAGTCGGGTATTTACGTTGACATGCTGGATGCATTTATGCAGGATGCTGCTTTAGAAATCTATCGAAGCGGTATAGATGCTATTACTTCATTCGCTTCTGGAGAAGAGTATTCCAAACTGTTGCACGCGTTGCAAATTTTTACTCAGGTAGAAAATATTAATGTTAAGGAATCACGAAGAAGAGTTGCCCATAAACTTATTGAAGATAACCGTTATAATTTTTAATAGTTAAATATTTTAAGGATAATAAATGGATTTGATATGAATGCGTCTCATTTTCATTTGATTTTTGTTTATATTCCTGTTATTGGGCTTTTCATTACGGCTATAGTTAATTTATATGCTTTAATCAAGAAAGAAAGTTCCATACAAAAACTTACATTGTGGATGTATATTATGCTTGGTGCTTTTGTTTTGCTTGCTCAAATAACCGGTGATGGTGCCAAAGAAATAGTGAAGACGTATCCGGGAGTTTCGGAAGATGTTATTGAAACGCATGAAAATACGGCCCTATTTTTTACTGTTGGATTGTTGTTGACATGTGGCATGGCTGTGATTGGATTGTTTAAATCACATACAAAAGAATATTTATTGAAAAAATTTAATATTTATTTATGGATAATGGCGTTGGCAATATTGATTCTTGCTGCTATGACTGCTTCGACGGGAAGCAAGATAAGACATGTTGAAATAGAGCAGGGCATGTATAAAGAATTGCCAGAAACGAATAAATGAAAATGTTATACCAAACCGCTAACAAAAGAATGAAATGAATTTTGTCTCGTCAGCAATGAC
>CAYSIN010000005.1:0-64711 GCA_964431135.1 uncultured Bacteroidales bacterium | reverse complement strand
ATTAGTGTTTAAATCACTAATCGTGTCCAAGAATATAGGGGGTTGATACATTATTATGGTAAAAAGATAAATACATTAATCGCTATAACGGATGTTACTTTTAATTTTATAGGATTTATAATGGTTTCAGCAAATTTTTTTAAAAATTATTTGCTACTCAAATAACCATTCAGGTTTTATTTTTAACTCTTTAAAAATTTCCTTTTGAATATCGGTTAATTCAGTGATTTTTATTTCCTCATGATGTTTGTTTATTTGAAGGACAGTTAATTTTATCAACTTTAATTCTTCTTCGATATCCTTTAAGGACAGTTTTTCTTTTTTGATTTTTTGATTTTGCCTTAGCATTGGGAATATTCGGTTTTCCAATTCTCTTACTATAGCATAAGCAAACATGGTTACAAATACATGCCCTCTTGTTGTATTCTCGTTTATATGAAAGACAGGACGTACCTCTAATTGTGTTGTTTTCATATCACGAAAAGCATGTTCTACATATTTAAGGTCCTTATACTCTGCCCTTATAGATTCTTTGGTCATTTTTTCTTTTGGAACACTGGTTACTATTACATACTTGCCATCTAATTGTTTGGCATGTGTATATTTCTCAAAATCAAATTCCACGCTGAACTTTTCTTGCGTAATGACAACCTGATAGAATGATTGCATATGGTATTTTTCTAAGGCTTTTCGTACTCTGTATTTATAGCCATCTATTTGTTTTTCTGAAAATTGAGTAACTAATTTTTTGTTTTTATCTTCTTTTGCAAGTCTGATTTTATTGAGATTGTTCTTGTGTTGACGAGTGTTGTATGATAACTTTATTTCATACAGTGCGTCTTCAAATTTTGCTTTTAAGGATGCCCTTGTTTGCGAATGTTCTTGTTCTAATTCAGGATTGTTGCATAATATGTATCGAATACCATCATCTTCTATCTCTGCTAACTCTTTTGAAAATAAACTCAGTTGAAAGGTGTCTTCATTTATCAGGCAACGTATTTCTTCTATACTTAATGCTGTAATATATTCTATCCCTTGTCTGTCTTCCGCATTCATTTGTTCTAAATTGTATCGAATACGCATCCCTCTGTCGCCTACAAATATTATATTGCTTACTCCGTAAGCATTTTTGATTTTTTGCAACTGCGATATAACTGTTTTATGATCATTTTCATTTCCTTCAAACACTTCTATACTCAATGGGAAGCCTTCTTTGTCAGTTATCAGACCCACTACTATTTGCATTTTCCCCTTTTTACCATCTCTATTATATCCGAAAGTAGATAATGCATTTTCTGTCCCTTCAAAATAACTGCTCGTAATATCGTATAAATACACTTCATCTTCAGGTTTATGATATATGTTCCATTTATGCTCTATCTTGCTTTGAAGGTTTGACAAATCGCCCAATACATCATAGAGTGTTTCCACCTTTAATGTGCTTAAATCTATGCCTAACTTTTTTGCTATTATTTCATTACGTTTAATCCAATTATATATACAGAGTTTACTGCCTCGCGTTACGATTTTGCCTATAATCATTAACTCTACTAAATGGGATCGTTCGCCAAATGTCTTTTCTAAAACCTCTGTTATACGAAGCCGTTGCATTATTGACAAAAGAACAAATACAAACCCGTAATCTATACTCTTTTTTACTACTATATCTTTCAGAGATACCAAAACATCTTTGTCTTTTTTTAACGATGCTGCTATAGCCAATACCGTTTCTTGTGGAAACTTTGACAAATTTGCAATGACTTCCGTTTTGATTTTGCCGGCTTCCCTGTATTTCCGACATAATAAGGGATAAGTATAAGATTTCCCATTTTGTTTATGTGTGCAATATTGTATATACATGGTGCAAATATAATAATATATTTGCTATAAAATATTATTTAATAAAATAGTTATTAACAATATAATGTTAATAACTATTTGCTACATTTTCTATTATTTCTCTCTGTATTCCCCGTAAAACCTCATTTTTTGAGTTTAACATCCGCTATAAATAAAAAAGATAATAATATTGAGATTTATCCAAACCCTGCTACAAATAAACTTACATTGAATACATACAACTTTCAACTTTTACCTTTTACCTTTCAACTCTATGATATTCAAGGCTCTTTACAACGGGAAGGAAAAATTACAAACACGCAGGCAGAAATTAATGTAGTTGATTTACCACGGGGGATATATGTACTAAAAATTGTAACCGATAAACAAATAATAACAAAGAAGGTGGTATTGCAATAACAAATGTATTTAGGTCTGTTCCCTCTTCTGGTGTAAAAAACATGTTGAACCGTTTTTATTGATTACCTTTGTGCTTGTGAAATTTGTAGCACACATAGAACGGTTTTTTATTTTTTGCATTTTTCTATACTCCTGTGCAAGTCAGTCATCCTTAGGAGGTGGACCAAAAGATGAAACTCCTCCCAAACTTGTAAAAACCATTCCTGCCGAAAACAGTAAAAATATTCGCCCCAGCGAAATTGAATTTGTGTTTGATGAATTTATTCAACTCAAATCGTTACAGCAGAAAATGCTTATCTCGCCTCCGTTTAATCAGCCACCTGATGTAAAATTAAAGACTAAAGGTTTTACACTTGTCTTTAAAGATTCATTGCATTTCAATACCACTTATTCCATTTATTTTGGTGATGCCATTGTAGATTTGAACGAAAATAATCCCTTACGCGATTATACCTATATATTTTCAACGGGAAATATTATCGACTCCATCCATGTAACGGGATATGTGTGGGATGCGTTAACTCAAAAACCGGAGGAACAAATGCTCGTTGCCTTGTATGCCGATACTTCCGACAGTGTACCTTTCAAAATAAATCCTACCTATGTTACACGTACTGCTAACGACGGAAAATTTTCTTTCACCCATATCAAAAATGGAACATATAAACTAATTGCCCTTCAAGACAAGAATAATAATTACAGGTTTGACGCCGGTACTGAAAAAATTGCGTTTTATAAAAAAAATCTGGAAATAAAGAGCAATAAGGACAGTATAATGCTTTATTCTTTTTTGGAATTGCGAAATCCGCAATATGTAAAGAAAACGACTCGCACGCTGCCCTATAAGGCTGAAATAATTTTTAATTCTGCGTTTGAAGATTCCAAACCCACCCTTATTTCAAGCAGTGCCGGTATCCTTCAAACTGTTATTTCTTCCAAAGGCGATACGGTAACATTGTTCTTTGCCGATTCAACCAGTTATTTGAACGATACTGTCAGGGCAATCATCAAGTATCCCAAACATGACAGTTTGTTAAGAATCTATTTTGTTACTCAGGAGTTGAAACTTGTTTACACATCCCCTTCCAAAAAGGCAGAACTGCCCAAAAATATTTCCTATAGCATTCCTGTAAAAAAGGATGTCAGTATTTCCAAAGATTCCCGATTATGGCTCAATTTCAACGAGCCAGTAATATTGTCCGATTCGGCACTCTCATTGCTTCAATTAAAAAAGGACAGCACGTTTATCCTTATGCCTTATACTTTGCAAAAAGATTCTGCCAATGCACTGATGTATTTTATCAATGCTGATTTGCACGATTCCAATCGATATAAACTTATTATTCGTGCACCTTATATCAAGTCAAATTATAACCATAGCATGGCAAAGAACGATACCATAATATTTAATACATGGCAGTCGGAGGATTATGCTTCGCTTGTACTTATACTTGAATTACCAGACAGTAATCAATCGTATATCTTTGAATTGCTTAATGAAAAAGGCGATGCTGTTATACAAAGATGGACACAACAACATTCTGGAAATATCAGATTGGAACGACTTTTACCCGGAAAATATTTATTAAAATGTTTTATTGATGAAAATAAAAACTATAAGTGGGATTCGGGTTTTTATATTTTGAAAAAACAACCGGAAAAAATAAAGGTGTATCCAAACGAAATAAAATTACGTGCAAACTGGGATATGGAAATTAACTGGAAAATAATGCCAGGTCAATAATCCCGTCCCGAAACAATTCATTTTATGGTTATATAACGACGCAGTTTTTTCCACTCGTCTACAGAAATAATTTGATGGGTCAATAGTTCTTCGGTAGATATAAAATTTACTTTTTTTTGTTGATACTGTAAAATACCTTTTACTATGGCTTTGGTAAAATATGGATGTTGTATCATTGTTATGTAATCGGCGTTGTTGACATTTATTTTAGTAACGTTGGAGGTATCGATATAAATATACGGGCTTATTTTATCCAGTAATTCCTGAGTAAATCCATACACTTCCAACAATTGTTCTTTCTGATAAAAGCCTCCCAACCGCTGACGGTATTTTATTATACTTCGTGCAAACGATTCTCCTATGCCGGGCAAAGAAATTAACATAGACGAGTCGGCAGAATTGAGTTCACATGAATTTATGTTGGCGCAGTATGCTTGAGATTTTTTCTCATATTTATTCAATTTATTTTGCTTCCCAGTATCAGGAACAAAAGTTAAATGTGAAGCAATAAGATTATATAGTGAATCGTTCATACCCCATAGTTTTTTTATATCTACTAGTGTATTAAATTTACCCCCTTTGGAAACATAGTTAAACCATGCGTTGGCTGTACTTTTAGGAACGCCCATAGAGATTAATGTATTTATATCCGGTTGATGAATATCCATAGTGCCTTTAAATAATTTATTGGCAGATGCCAACGGTGTAACATCCTTCAACCCCTTATAAAAACTGTCCACTTGAAGTTCAAACGCAGTATTATGCACTGCTTTGGGCTTAAAAAAATAATCTATTGAAAAATAAATAGTCCAAAGGACAATCACTATGCCTATCAGAAACAATATTCCATTTCTTTCCTTGTGAGTAAAATTAAAATATTCGTAAAAAAAACTCATATTTTATGTTCGATTCATTCAAGGAAAGAAAGTATTCATACTCATCAAACAACTACTAATTTCGGTTTACATTATTCAAATCTTCAAAGGCAATTTTTAACCGTTCTACAACAGATTTTTCGCCTTCACGAAGCCAAGCACGCGGGTCGTAATATTTTTTATTGGGCTTGTCGTCACCTTCCGGATTTCCTATTTGTCCTTGCAAGTATGCCGATTTATTCATATAATATTTGCGAACGCCATCCCAAAATGCCCATTGCGTATCGGTATCGATGTTCATTTTTACTACGCCATACGATACGGCTTCACGAATTTCTTCACGCAAACTACCCGAACCACCGTGAAATACAAAGTTTACCGGTTTAGTTCCGGTATGGTATTTCTTTTGAATATAGTCTTGTGAATTTTTTAAAATGATGGGTTGTAATTTAACATTTCCAGGTTTATATACCCCGTGAACATTTCCGAAAGAAGCAGCAATAGTAAACTGGTCGCTTATTTTCAAAAGTTCATTATAGGCATAAGCAACATCTTCGGGCTGTGTATAAAGACGTGCGTTGTCAATACCCCTATTATCAACACCGTCTTCCTCGCCACCGGTTACGCCCAGTTCAATCTCAAGCAACATGCCTATTTTTGACATGCGAGTTAAGTATTTTTTACATATTTCTATATTATCTTTTAAAGGCTCTTCGCTCAAATCGAGCATGTGAGAACTGAACAGCGGTTTACCGTATTCTTTGAAAAATTTCTCACCTTCATCAAGCAAGCCGTCCACCCATGGCAACAATTTTTTAGCAGCATGGTCGGTATGAATAACTACTGGAACATTATACAGTGGTGCTACCTTATGAATATGAATAGCCCCCGAAATAGTTCCAATGATAGATGCTTCCTGCTTTTCGTTAGGCAGCGATTTGCCTGCATAAAATTGTCCGCCACCGTTTGAAAACTGAATAATGACGGGTGAATTTACGACTTTTGCTGCTTCCAACACGGCATTAATGGAATTGTTGCCAATAACATTGACTGCAGGAATTGCAAATCCTTCTTCTTTTGCAATACGGAATAATTCTTTTAAATCCTTTCCCCATACGAATCCGGGCTTAATTACATCTGTTACTTTTTGTGCCATAATGGTAAATTTTTGTTTAAACAAAAATAGATATTTTTAATCGTTTTATAAAAAAATTTTTTTAATAATTATTTAGAACCTGTCCATAAAGTTGTAGTACAACTCATGAATTGTATCTACATATACCGACTTGCTAACAGGTTCATTAACACAAAACGCTTCGCTTTTGTTTTAAAACGGTTAGTCTGTCGGCATTAACCAAACCCATTTCATTCTTATGTTAGCGGTTTGGTATAAACTGTTTTCAACATAAGAATAACACATCTATTAGACATTATGGACAAACACTATTAAATATATATACAATTGTGGATTGATTAAAAAGGATAACCAATACCAATACTAATAGTATAATCATCGCGTTGAAATTTACGTTGAACAAATAACCATTGATTATTATTATTCTCAGATGGGTCTCGTCCCTTTACAGCAAAATCGGCTCTAACAACAAAAAAGTCAAAATTAAGTCGTAATCCCAATCCATAACCAATAGCAATGTCTTTGTAAAATTTATTCACTTTAAAAACGCCCTGCTGTTGCGATGCTCGTTGATATATATCCCAGATATTCCCTGCATCAATAAAAAGGGCTGGTTCAATAACCCAAAACAACTTAAAACGATATTCCAGATTCCCTTCCAATTTTATATCTGCTGTTTGATTGAAAATATGATTGTCGCTGGTTTCTCTATATGAACCTGGTCCTAAACTTCTAACGCTCCATGCACGAATACCACTGGCACCGCCTTCAAAGTATCGCTTGTTAAATGGTAACACATCGGTATTTCCGTATGGAACACCAATGCCTCCATACGTTCTATAAACCAGTTTTGTACTTTTAGTAAAATACTTGTAATATCGAAAATCAATTTCTGCTCTTAAAAATTGAGAAAAGGGGACTCCTAAAAGTTGGTAATTACTGTCGGAACTCAATGTTCCCCATTGCTTATTAAGCAAATACAATAAATTCCCACAGGCTTCAAATTTCCCGTTAACCATAATGGCATCCTGTTTTTCTTTCCCTGCTTTAGGGTAATAGTATTTGAATCCATAAGAACTTACAGTTTCGGTATGACTCAAATAACTATCTTCGAAAAAGGTTCCTCGAATAACATTTTTGAATCGCCATGAAATAAACGGTATTTTTACATAATTCAATTCAATAGGGTTGATAAAATGTTTCAGATTTTTGTTGCCGTTCCATTCATAGCCAAAATTTATAGATGTTATGGTACGTGTATAATCGGGGCGCTGTTGATAATTGAACGATGCCGAAATATTGGTAGAAGGATTATTTTTTTTGATAAATTTTTCTGATATAAAAGGAAAAATAAGGGAAGGAATTTTCATTTTTGTTTCTATACCCGATTCAAAGGTGTTAAAAGGTAAATATGTCTGAATTTGCTGGTCGTTTTCCTGCACAATAGCCGTTTGTCGTTCAATGGAGCCATGCAGTGTGGTATTGAAAATCTGTGCACCACCAAAAAGATTAACGTTTTGATATATCAGATTTCCTGCTATACCCAAATTGCCCGATGAATTGGTGCCTTCCACTTCAACCTGATACGATTGACGTGATAGTGGCGTTAATTGAATTAAACCGTTAAGTTTTTGAGATTCTTTAGTGTCAACATATTGCACATTTACTAAACGAAAATTGTTCAGCGATACATATTTATTATAGGTTGCCTGTGCATCTCTAACATCGTATAAATTGCCGGGCAAAACAAAACACGAACGATATAATAATGAATAAGAATAAGGTGATTTTATATCACCTATTAAAAAAATATTTTTATAAGGTATCGTATCAAATGTTTTAAAATATTCATGTTTGTTTTGTAAAGCCAACTTCGGATTAAAATTATAAAAAATAAATACAGAATCAATATTATACTTTTTGTGGAATTCTTCTATGGTACTTGTTTCAACTGTTTTGAAGTTATTTAGCAAGCGACAGGTAATGGCTGTTTTATAATTTCCCAACGTTGTATCTATTTCATACTGTATAAAATCTTTGGTGAAATAATAATAACCTTGTGTTTTTAATTTTTCGCTAATGCGAATACGTTCATTTTGCAATACATCTTCATCCAGCAATTCACCTTTGACTAAAAGAGAATTTTTTATGCCTATATTTGATAAAAGCGATACATCCTTAGATATATAAATCACCGTATCTATACGATAAGGCTTTTTAGTATTTATATAGTAAGTAACTATTGCCTTTTTTTTATAGAATGCGATAGAATCGGTAACCTGAGATTGATAATACCCCTTTGACTTTAAATAAAGTTTTAGTTGGGAAATAGATCTATCAACATCTTGTTGATTGAACAATACAGGTGCTTCGCCCACTGTACTGCCAAATTTCTTTTTCCATTTACGCTCCTTTCCCATATTCGAATAATTATAAACATACAGGTGAAACGGTATGAAACCAAAAATTTTTCTGTTTGTTTTAGGATGAATGTAAGCATTAACTGCAGCCATATCAATCTGCTTGTTTTCACAAACAACTTTATTTTTTTTAAGTAGAAATTCATTATCGGGGACAAAACGGGTAGTTTTGCATGCTGTCAGTAGCAGGCAACAGATAAAAAAAAATCCTATACTTCTTTTATGAAGCACTCAGAATACAATTAAACAATGTGAATGTAATAAATGGAAAATATGTAAGTTACTGTCATTGACGAGGAACTAATCGCATATTTTCAGGTCCCTTTTCACTATAAGAATAACCGGTACCATTATTATCCGTAATATTAAGATTATCAACCATACGTTCCAGAACAATTTTTTTGTTCCGCAGTTCATTAATTAACCATATTTGAGCATTTTCGCCGTTGGCATATTTATTTTCTACACTACTTCTGCTTGATTGATAATCGCTATATATAGTAGCACCATCTTCATTAACCTGACGAATAGTATAAACAGTTATTGTCTCGGTATTATACGATTCATATATAAAGGATATCCTTTCTTTATTCTTATATTTGTTTACACCATTAATTTCTACTTTACTTAAAAAATTCCAACTTCCAGTTGCTCTTATGGTTGTTGTTATAACAGTTTTTTCATAAGTAGTTACATTTGTGTTTTCGTCAATGGATGACTTGTCGATGACATATTCATATTTCAATAAGTAAGTCATCTTGCTGTTCTTATCAAAACTATATTCCGATTCTTTTATTGTACCATTCGTTGTAATTGTAGTATCGTGAGGTGTATCTATAGAATCTACAACTTGATTACAATTATCTCCATTTATAGTAAAATGGACATTTGCCTTATAACCGTTTGAAAAATTTTTCAACAATTTACTTTCAAAATAATCTATTTTCCAATCACCGGTTACACGGTCTTTTCTGCTTCTAAAAGAAAAAAACGGGTCATCGTCGCCACGTTTACAACCGTCAAAAACAGCTAACGTTGCAATTGCCATTAAAATAACCGTTACGCTTTTAATATGTTTCATAAATTAATTATTTAATTTTCAAACACTTATATATTTATGCTTCTATATTTTTACAAATGGTAAAATTATTTAATTATTTTATATTCGCAAAATTTTGAGTAAAAAAATACACGTTTTGATAAAAAAAAATGCAGTTTTTTTATATTATCACTATTATAAATTTGATATACAATGATTTATAAAATCATTTTATTAGTTAATTTTTTACTGTCTTTATGAACAATTTCTGTAAACGCAGAAAAAAAACGTAAAATTATTTTTTTACAGATAAAAAGTCATTCACATTCTTTTGATACTCTTCTTTGTTGTGAGCACCTACCATCATTTGTGGCTGACCTTTTAATGGAACAAACAATACTGCTGGAATACTTTGAATACCAAATGTAGTGGCTAATTCTTTCTGCTGGTCCACATTGATTTTATAAACATAGATTTTTCCCTTATAATCGTTGCCAAGTTCTTCCAAAATGGGAGCAATCATTTTGCATGGTCTGCACCAATCTGCATAAAAATCAATAATACATGGCTTTTTACCTTTATAAATCCATGTTTTTGATTTGGTATAATCAAAAACCTTTTGTTTGAATGTTTCAACTGTCAAGTATTCTATGTTTGTATTGGAGGTTTTCTGACCTGATTGTTGTGAAAATGCTGGATAACTAATAACAGTTACCAGTATAAGAATATACCAAACTTTGAGTTGCATACGTTTTCTGTTAGGTTTTATAATATAATAGATGGTTTAATATTGAATATATCTTCAATGGCTTTGATAAGCGAATCTTTGGGCATTGCTCCCACTGACATCTGAGGTTGTCCTTCCTGAGGAATAAAAAGTATGGAAGGTATGCTTCGTATGCCAAATACTTCTGATAATTCCTGTTCTTCATCCGTATTTACTTTAAAAACATCCAATTTACCTTCGTATTCTTTTGAAATTTCTTCTAAAAGAGGAGAAACCATTTTGCATGGTCCACACCAATCTGCATAAAAATCTATAATGCATGGTTTATTGCCTGCATATTTCCATTCCTGATGTTGTTCGTAATTAAAGATTTTTTCTTTAAATTCAGATGTTGTTAAATGTGATAACATATTATTTCAGTTTAAAAATTTTGCAAAGGTAATATCTTTTTTTTAATATTATATCTATATATGTAGATATTTAGATTATTTAACATATTCCAGTATTATTTTTTCCCCATTCAAAAAAATCTGTTTTTATATCAATCATCGATAATATTCTATGGGTTACTGTTTTAATTAAATCGGATATGGATACGGGGTTACTGTAAAAGGACGGAGAAGCAGGTAAAATAATGCCCCCGGCTTGTGCTAATTGCTGCATGTTTGTTAAATGAATTAAATTATATGGAAATTCTCTGGGAACAAGGATTAATTTTTTTTGTTCTTTAAGTATCACATCAGCACTTCGACAAATTAAATCGTGTGAAATGCCATGCGTTATACGTGCCAGTGTTCCCATAGAGCAAGGTATTACTATCATGAAATCATAATGCGATGAACCACTGGAAGGGGGTGCAAACAAATCATCATTTTCAAAAATAGAAATTCTATGATTTGCCACAGGAATAGGTTCATTTAATTCATATAGCCATACTTTTTTGCCGGTTTCAGAAAAAATAATAGAAATGTCATCATTGGAATTATTCAAAACATCAGACAATAATTGTTTTGCATAGATGCTGCCACTGGCACCGGTTACAGCAATAATAATTTTTTTATTATTCATAAATTATAATGTATAATACAAGGATAAAATCAAATAATTGTTGTACTGCCCGCGGTCAAAATACCATGTTTGGTTGGCTGGATGGTTTCGAATGGGCAAAATAGAATATGAATAATGAAAGCGAATGCCGACATGTTCATTGAACGAATAGCCAACACCAACACGCATGGGAAAATCATATTTTTTAAAAGGAGGTGAAGGTTCTGTAAAGCCATACGCATCCATATCTTCACGTGCACGATACAGATAACCAAATACCAATCCGGCTTCTACTTGAAATTTCTTTTTTATGATGGCTCTCACTAAAAAAGGAACTTCAATATAGTTAAGTCGCAATTTGTAATATCTTCCGCCTAAAGAATCGTTAGGTATGCTTCTGCTTCCCTTTTGAATATAATCAATGCCCATACTAAACGTCCAGTATTCATGAAATTTATTTTCAACAAAAATACCGGCCGTAACACTGGGTTTGTCGTATCCGTCTAACCTGTCACCGTCCACTTGTGAAGTAACCATACCTGCTTTGAAGCCGGGAACAAAATGTTGTGCATAATTCCCTATAGGAAGCAAGAGTAACACGATGGTTACAACCTTAATTTGCTTTGTTATTTCCATATTGCATTAAATAAGCCTTTATAAAATCATCTAATTTGCCATCAAGAACGCCTTGTGCATCGCTTGTTTCGTAATCAGTTCGCATATCCTTAACCATTTTATATGGATGTAAGACATACGAACGTATTTGTGAACCCCATTCTATTTTCATTTTTGTGCCTTCTATTTCGGCTTGTCTTGCTCTTCGTTTTTGCAGTTCCAATTCGTAAAGTTGCGATTTCAGCAATCGTAAGGCATTTTCACGATTAGTTAACTGTGAACGGCTTTCCTGATTTTCTATTACAATACCCGATGGAAGATGTCGCAAACGAACACCCGTTTCTACTTTATTAACATTTTGCCCGCCGGGACCACTGGAGCGAAAAGTATCCCATTCTATATCGGCAGGGTTAATGATAATTTCTATAGTGTCGTCTATGAGGGGTGAGACAAATACCGATGCAAAAGTTGTTTGTCGTTTTCCTTGTGCATTAAATGGGGAAATGCGTACAAGTCGGTGTACGCCTGTTTCACTTTTTAAAAATCCGTAGGCAAATGCTCCATCAAACTCGAGCATTACCGATTTAACGCCTACTTCATCGCCGGGTTGCATGTCAATAATGCGTATTTTATAATGATTGCGTTCACCCCACCGTTGATACATACGTAAAAGCATATTGGTCCAGTCTAAACTTTCGGTACCACCAGCACCGCTGTTTATTTTCATGATAGCAGGAAGTTTATCTTCATCTTCACGAAGCATATTTTTCAACTCCAAATTTTGAGTTAACTGAAGAGATTTTGTATATTGTTCTTCTAATTCTTGTTCGGAGGCTTCTTTTTGTTTATAAAAGTCAAAAATAACGGTTAAATCATTTAATGAATCGTCCACACTGTTAAAATCGGATATCCATGATTTTAAGGAAGAAATTTTTTTTAACCATTGCTCTGCCTTTTTTGGATTGCTCCAAAAATCGGGGGCACGAGTATTCAATTCGGCTTCTTCTAATTCTATTTTCTTGCGGTCGATGTCAAAGAAACCTCCTTAACGCATCACGTCTTTTTTGTATGTCTTTAATGTGGTCTATCGTTATTATCATATCAAATTTAATTAATTCATTTTATGGTATAGGCATAGATTCAATGATTTCGTAATCGTTGCCGGGCTCTTCATACGGTTTTTGTTTGTTACAATCTATATCTTGTTTAATATTTTCGGGTCGTTCAAAGACATCTTTTTCGGAGTAACCTAGAGATGAATTAGCGTAAACTTTTTTCATGTAATAAGCCCAAATAGGAAGTGCTGTACTGGCTCCCTGTCCCATTTCCAAATTGTTGAAATGAATGCTGCGGTCTTCTCCACCAACCCATACGCCCGTAACTAGTTTTGGTGTGAGTCCTATATACCAGCCGTCAGATTGGTTTTGTGTAGTACCTGTTTTGGCGGCAACATCACTTAAAATATTATATTTCCCTTTTAGTCGCCAACTAGTTCCTTGATTAACTACGGCACGTAGCAGTTCTATCATCATATAAGATGTTTGTTCGCTTATAGATTCATTTCGCATGGGTTTAAAGGTTCCTAATACATTACCGTTAGCATCTGTTATACGTGTTACAAAAATGGGTTGAGTATAAATGCCGTGATTGGCAAAAGTACTGAATGCACCTACCATTTCATACAAGGAAATTTCAGGTACACCCAGACATATAGCGGGAACAGGGTCTATTTTACTCCGAATGCCCATTTTTCGTACTATATTAATTACGGCATAGGGATTATATCGTTTAATAAGCCAAGCAGAAATATAATTGATAGAATTTGCCAATGCCCAACGCAATGTAACCATCTGTCCGTCTCTCTTTGTCTTACCGCTATTTTTGGGTGTCCATGTTGTTCCGTCGGGCAAATCAAATGATACTGGTATATTGGGAACTTCATAGCAGGGAGAGTAGCCTTCCTGCATGGCAAGCGTGTAAAGGAAAGGTTTGAAAGTAGAACCTACCTGACGCTTTCCCAATTTTACCATGTCAAAATTAAAATATTTGTAATCAATTCCACCTGCATACGCCTTTACAAAACCCGTATTTGGTTCCATCGACATTAAACTGGACCATAAATAAAATTTATAGTAACGCAGCGAATCATACGGCGATAAAACAGTATCTTTTTCTCCGTGCCACGAAAATACAGTCATGGAAACCGGTGTTTTGAAATTCTTCATGATGTCAGTTTCAGAAAGTCCTGCTTTTTTTAATACCCTATATCGTTCTGTGCGTTTAATAGAAAGTTTCATCATCGTATTTATTTCTTCTTCGGTTACGTTCCATGCAAAAGGAGCTTTTTTACGACCTTTTTGTTCTCTAAAAAATGCTGGTTGAAGTATGGTAGAAAGATGATATTTAATGGCATCTTCCGCATATTTTTGCATTCGGGAATCAATAGTGCAATATATTTTTAAGCCATCCTTATAAATATCGTAATGATTTCCATCGACTTTGGTGTTTTTATTGCACCATCCAAATAATGGATTTGTTTCCCAATCCAGTGAATCTTCATAATAACGTTGCGGGTCAATATAATCATCAGGGTTTGGCTTATTAGCAGTCATCATCATTCGCAGATATTCACGGAAGTAAGTAGCCAGTCCTTCTTTTTGGTCCACTCGCTGAAATTTTATTTTTAATGGTAATTTTGTTAACGAATCGTATTGATTTTGTTTAATATACCCATATTTTAGCATTTGTCCCAATACTACATTTCTTCGTCCTAACGTTTGTTCTGGCCTGCGAATGGGATTATATAACGATGGATTTTTGCACATACCTACCAACATGGCACATTGTTCTATTTTTAGTGAATCGGAGATAGTACTAAAATACACTTTGGCAGCAGATTTAATACCTACTGCCAAATTCAAAAAATCAAACTTATTAAGATACATGGTAATTATTTCTTCTTTGGTATAACGCCGTTCCAGTTTAATAGCCATGACCCATTCTCGGAATTTTCGCACAACTTTTTTAACAAAACCTGAATTTTCTTCGCGTGGAAAAAGCATTTTGGCCAATTGCTGCGACAGGGTACTGCCACCACCTTTTTTACCTGTTCCCAGCACAACACGCCCTATGGCTCGCAAATCTACACCCGAGTGTCCATAAAAGCGTGCATCTTCGGTGGCTACAAGTGCATTGATTAAATTTTGTGGAAGTTCATTATATTTAATAGGTGTCCTGTTTTCTTTAAAATAAGTTCCTAAAACAAAACCATCGCTTGAAATAATTTCAGTTGCCAGTTTATTTTTTGGGTTTTCCATCTCTTCAAAACTGGGCATGTATCCCAAATAACCTTTAGAAATAAAATAAAAAAACAGTATCCCTAAAATTATCGGAATAATAAATAATATCCATAATATACGAATAATTTTTTTTAATGAAGGGTTTGAATTTGTTTGCTTATCCATGAGTTTATACTTGTTAAAATAAAAATGACTAAATTGCACCCCAAAATTATAAAAAATCAATGGAACAAAATCTTGTTATTGTAGAATCTCCTGCAAAAGCCAAAACTATTGAGAAATTCTTGGGAAAAGAATATATGGTTAAATCAAGTTTTGGGCATATACGCGACTTGCTAAAGAATAAACTTAGCATCGATATCGAAAATAATTTTTCTCCCATTTATGAAGTACCCAAGGAGAAAAACAAAATTATTGCAGAATTAAAAAAACTTGCCAAAGACGCTAAATATGTTTGGCTTGCTTCTGATGAAGACCGCGAAGGAGAGGCTATAGCATGGCATTTGTTTGAAGTTTTAAAACTATCGGGAAAAAACACAAAACGTATTGCATTTCATGAAATTACCAAAGAAGCCATTCAGAATGCTATTCAAAATCCAAGAGATATAGACATGAATCTGGTGAACGCTCAACAAGCACGCCGTGTACTTGACAGAATTGTTGGGTATGAACTTTCACCTCTTTTGTGGAAAAAAATTCGTCCCAATCTTTCAGCAGGGCGTGTACAATCTATTGCTGTTCGTATTATTGTTGAGCGTGAACGTGAAATTATTAATTTCGTTCCATCATTTTCATATAAGGTTACAGGTACTTTTATTGCCAAAGACAAGGAAAATAAAAAATACGACATTCAAGCCGAATTAAATCACTCCTTTGATAAAAAAGAAGAAGCGTTAGCATTTTTGAAACAATGTATAGATGCGTCGTTTTTTATATCCGATATTCAGAAAAAGCCTTCCATCTTAAATCCACCGCCCCCTTTTACCACGAGCACTTTGCAGCAGGAAGCATCGCGAAAACTTGGTTTTTCTGTTTCAAAAACAATGACCATTGCTCAAAAACTATATGAATCGGGACATATTACCTATATGAGAACCGATTCTGTACATCTTTCAACCCTTGCGTTGGGGGCTGCTAAAAAAGAAATAGAAAAACTTTTTGGTAAGGAATATCACAAAAGTCGTCAATATGAAACCAAGAGTAAAGGTGCACAGGAAGCACACGAAGCAATCAGACCTACTTATTTTTCCAACCAAACCATTGATGCTGCGCCACAAGAAAAAGAACTTTACGAATTAATATGGCAACGTGCCCTTGCTTCTCAAATGAAAGAGGCAAAAATTGAAAAAACACTCGTCTATATAAAAAATAAAAAATTGCCTTATGATTTTGTGGCTACCGGGAAGGTTATTTTATTTGATGGTTTTTTAAAATTATATAATGAAACGGCAGAAGACGAAAATGAACAATCAGAAGAAACCACTATGCCTGCTTTAGAAAAAAATCAATCGTTAATAAACAAACAAATTGTGGCTACACAAAAATTTAATCACAGTCCAGCACGATATACGGAAGCAAGTTTAGTAAAAAAACTGGAAGAACTTGGAATAGGGCGTCCCTCAACATACGCACCTATTATTTCAACTATTCAGCAAAGAGGATATGTAACCAAAACAAGCAAACCTGCCAATTCGCGCGATATTACCATGATAATCTTAGAAAACAATACCATAAAGGAAAAAGAAAAAAAAGAACAGTTTGGTGCTGAAAAATCAAAACTCTTTCCTACCGATACGGGAATAATTGTAAATGATTATCTTAATTCTGTTTTTCCAAATATTCTTGAATATAATTTTACAGCAGAAGTCGAAAAAAAATTAGATGAAATTGCCGAAGGGAAAATAAACTGGGTGTCGCTTATTCAAAACTTTTATTCCGATTTTCATCCAAAACTCAAAGAATTGGAAGTTTCGAAAGACAGAGTTAATCAGGAAAGGCTTTTAGGTACAGATACCAAAACAGGATTGAATGTGTATGCCAAATATGGGAAATACGGACCTATTGTTCAACTGGGAGAAAGCAGCCAAACATCTAAACCTAAATTTGCCAGTTTAAAGAAAAGTCAATATATCGAAACCATTACGCTTGAAGAAGCATTAGAATTATTTACGTTACCTCGAAATATTGGAACCTATAACGGCAATGATGTAATAGTCAATATTGGGAAATTTGGTCCTTACGTATTATGTAACAAGAAATTTTATTCTTTAAAACGAAATGTAGATGACCCTTATACCATTGAACTTCCACGAGCCATTGAAATTATTGTTGAAAAAGAATCGGGTAATTCCGGACCATTAAAAGAATTTTCTGAAAATCACGAATTAAAAATATTAAAGGGACGCTATGGTGTTTACATCAAATATAAAGATAAAAATATACGTATGCCTAAAGAAATAGATTGGAAAACAGCGTCGTACGAAAGTATTATGGAAATTGTCCAAAAAAATCTGGAACTGAATAAAAATTCAAAAAAGGAAACTAAACGTAAAACCAAATGAATTTGATAGATTATTTTAATCCAGTACCATTCTCTATTACACCCAAAAAAGGATACGTCTCCAATCAATGGACTTTTTTATCCGAAGAGTTATCTCATACATTGAAATTAAAACAATACCCATTGGCATTATTTTCTGTCAATACTCAAAAAAATTCAAACTATACTTCAGAAATAAGAAAATTATTGTATCGACTTACAAGTCATACACCCAAGCCCTATAAAGCAATTGACTTGGGGGAAATAAAAAACGGGACTTCTTTTTCTGATACGTTGTTTGCCGTTCGCGATGTTGTAGAGTATTTAACAGAAAATAAAACTATTCCCATTATTATTTCCGATAATTCATATATTCCATATTCTATTTATTTGGCTTACGAAGCACAAAAAAAATTTGTCAACATGGCTGTATCCGATTTTTCTGTAAAAATAAAAAAAAGCAATAATCATTATTTACCTCAAATATTATCTCGCAAGGAGAACACCTTATTTAATTATATACTATTAGGACATCAGAATTACTTTACACTTCCTTCTGAATTATCGATGATGCAATCGCTCTATTTTGAAGGACTTAGATTGGGCGAACTTCAAAAAGATATTACTATGGCAGAACCCTATTTGCGTGATAGTGATATTTTTTGCCTTCACGATACCGCCATCATCAATACCTATTTACCCGAATACGAAAATATTTCACCCAATGGTCTTTCCATTAAAGAGTGTTGTCAATTAGCCATGTATGCTGGCTTTAGCGATAGGCTTTCTGCGTTTTCCATATTATATAATCAGGAAACAAGTATCAATGCGCTTGCTATGGCTCAAATTATTTGGCATTTTATTGATGGTTATACAGCACGAAAACATGATTATCCCGCCAGTCCTGTTTCAAAACTTAAACGTATTCATGTAGAAGTGAGCCAAAAAACGTATATTACATTTTATAAAAGTACAAAAAGTAGTCGCTGGTGGATGGAAATACCCATTCCGAAATCAGATTTTCAAAAAAAGTGGCTTATTTCATGCTCCGAAGCAGATTACACACAAGCATGTAATGGAAATATACCCGATAAATGGTTACATGCATATCAAAAATTACTATGAAAATACAATTTTTCATATAACTTTGTCGTTTTAATTAAAAAATGTTAAAAGAAACGTTATTAACTATGATATTTTTATTCAAAAAAAAAAAAATTTTTAAAAAAGATATATCCAATGAAACTTTTTTTGTACTTTTACCGTTTAAAATGAAAATTAATAATCTTTATCAACAAAAAAATGTTGAAAAAATTTTTTAATATAAAATATTATTATTTACTTAGCACGTTGTAAAAATGAGTATATTGATACATAAGAAGTTTAGCAATCAGAATAATATGAAACGGTTACTATTGTTGGTTTTCATAATGGGAATGCTGCCAAATTTATTTGCACAGCAAGACCCTCAAGTTAGTATGAATAAGTACAATATTTTACCTATTAATCCAGGTTTTGCTGGAAGCAATGGTGCTATTTGTGCATCGGTATTGTATAGAAATCAATGGCTTGGCTTTGATGGAGCACCTAAAACCATGATTTTTTCTGCTGATATGGCTCTTCCAGAAATAAACAGCGGTGTGGGAATAAATATTGAAAGCGATAATTTGGGATTTGAAAAAAATACGTATTTAAATGTAAATTATGCCTATCATTTAAAGTTAGGTGAAGGCGATTTAGGGTTAGGTTTGGGGCTTGGACTTCTTAATAAGGCATTGGACGGTGAGTGGATAACTCCCGATAAACTGAATGGCATTCAGCAAAATCCTTATGCCGATCCAGCCATACCTCATTCAGAAGCACAAATTGTTTTTGATGCTAATTTTGGTGTTTTTTATAGAGCCAAAGACGATAAAATATATGGTGGCATTAGTACTACTCATTTAACACAACCAAAAATAAAGTTTGAAACAGGCGATTTACCTTATATGCGTCGCCATTATTATGTAACGGTAGGTTCATTTATCGAAATGCCCAATAAAAATTGGGGTTTATGGCCTTCAGCGTTTATTAAATATGACTGGTCATCGGCTCAATACGATTTGAATTTATTAGTAGAATATCGTCGCCAATTTAGAGGGGGCTTATCATATCGTTTCGGTGATGCTGTAGTTGCCATGGTTGGCTTTACTACACAATCAAACATAACGTTTGGGTTGTCGTACGACCTTACTATTTCAAAATTACGTTCTTATGAAAGTGGTTCTATTGAAGTCTTCGCAAAATATTGCTTTACTATATCCAAATCAAATACTCGTGGAAAATATGGAAGTGTTCGATTCTTATAAAAAATATGGTATATGAAAAAAAAGCATTCTATAAATAAGCGAAATATGAGTAAAATTATTAATTTCTCGTTGTTAGTTCTTATGGCTTCTCTTTATGGTTGTTCCAATAGAGGAAATGGAGAACTGATAGGCGTATTAAACAGGGAACCCTGGTATGAGCCTCAGCCCTATGGAATGGTTTTCGTTCCGGATGGTTCGTATAATATGGGACCTGCTGACCAAGATGTACCTTGGTCTATGAACGCTGAAACAAAAACTGTTACCATCAAATCATTTTGGATGGATGAAACAGAAATTACCAATAACGAATATCGCCAATTTGTTTATTGGGTACTCGATTCTATGGCTTATAAGTTATTAGGAGCACAAAATGATGAATATCTTATTACTCAAAATGAATATGGCGAAGACATCAATCCACCTTTTATTAATTGGGAAGCCAGAATAAAATGGGATGACCCTGACCAACGCGAAACGCTCAATGAGTTATATTTACCCGAACAGGAACGATTCTATCGTCGTAAGGAGATAGATACGCGAAAATTAAATTTTGAGTATTTCAGAATTGACTTGATGCAGGCAAGTAAAAAATATGAATTTGAAAAGGATATACGTAGAGCATGGAATTTTGATGAGAACAAGTATGATGGTGAAGTAACCGATTATAACTATAAAAGTCCTACGAAAGGTCAACGTATTCCTGTAAAAGACAGGTCGTCCTATATTATACGTGATGTAGTTAATGTGTATCCCGATACATTATGCTGGATGAGTGATTTTACCTATTCTTTTAATGAACCTATGGCACGAGCATATTTTTGGCATCCGGCTTATGATAATTATCCCGTAGTTGGTGTATCATGGCGCCAGGCAAGAGCCTTTTGTAATTGGAGGTCAGAATTGCTAAACGATTATTATTTATCATCAATGGGTGAACCGTTTGTTCAGGAATATCGCCTACCTACCGAATCGGAGTGGGAATATGCTGCACGCGGTGGTTTAAAACAAAGTATGTATCCATGGGGCGGGTATTATACGCAGAACTATAAAGGATGCTATGTCGCCAATTTTAAGCCTATGCGTGGTGCTTACACTCCCGATGGTGGTATCTATATGCTGGTGGTAGCACATTATGACCCAAATGAATATGGAATATATGATATGGGCGGAAATGTAAGCGAGTGGACAAGTAATGCTTTTGAGGAGGCTGCTTACAGTTATAACGACGATTTAAATCCTGATTATACTTACGAAGCATTACCCGATGACCCTCCTGTTCGTAAACGCAAAATTATACGTGGCGGCTCGTGGAAAGATATTTCATGGTTTATGCAATGCGGTACACGTTCTTATGAATATCAAGACTCAGCAAAATCGTATGTAGGATTTAGATGTGTGCGTACCTATTTGGGACGTGATTTCCGCGATGCAAGTGAAGGTTCACAAGTTTATTAGTATGGAAAAATAATTATTAACTTATAAAAATTTTAGTTATGGGATTTAGTATTTCAGAAGTGACAGCAACCAAAGGTTGGAAAAACTTTATGTCAAAGGTTTACGGATGGGGAGCTTCCGTTGTAATGGTAGGTGCATTGTTCAAAATTCAACACTATCCAGGTGCAGGATTTATGTTGGCAGCAGGTTTGCTAACCGAAGCATTTATTTTCTTTATGTCTGCTTTTGAACCTTTGCATCAGGAATGGGATTGGAGTCTTGCTTATCCAGAATTGGCAGGAATGCATGATGAAATTGAAGACGAAGAAGCAAAAAAAGGTGTAAGTAACAAAAAATCTGCATTAGAAAAATTTGATGAATTGTTAAACAGTGCTCAAATTACACCCGATTTATTTGAAAAACTTGGGAATGGATTGCGTTCGTTGAATCAAACAACCGAAAAACTGGCTGATGTTAGCGAAGCCACAGTTGCAACTAACAATTATGTTCAAAGTTTTGAAAAAGCATCAACCAAAGTGAATGAATTTGCAAATTTATACGGTCAGTCTGCCGAAAATTTAAATCAGTCTGCTCAAAAATCTGCTGAAATATTAAAACAGTCATCTGAAAAGTTTGGTGATGTGTTAAATCAGTCTGCTCAAAAATCTGCTGAAATATTAAAACAGTCATCCGAAAAGTTTGGCGATGCTTTAAATCAATCAACATCAAAATTATCTCAAGTTTATGAAAATGGTGCAACACTTACCGATAATACGATTAATCAATTTAATTCAATATTAAAAAATTCTGGCAGCAGTTTGGCAGAAGCATATCAAAAATTATCACAAGCAGTAATTAATGAGGCTGATACAACAAAATCTCAATCTAAAAACTATTCAGAGCAATTACAAATCATGGCAAAAAATTTAACTGCATTAAATGCTATTTACGAATTGCAACTGCAAGGGTCTAACGAGTATTTGGAAAATTCAAAGAAACTGTTTAGCGGCATAGATGAGATGATGGAAACCATGAAAAACTCTGCTGAAGATGTTAAAGTTTATCGTCAGGAAATTTCAAAACTCAGTCAGAATTTGGCAGCCATGAATACTATTTATGGAAATATGCTGGCAGCCATGAATTTTACCAAATAAATTGAAATAAGGTATTAATATTATATAAAGGGAAAAGATTATGGGTGCAACCAATTGTCCGGAAACCCCGAGGCAGAAGATGATACAAATGATGTATTTGTTTTATACAGCCATGCTTGCATTGAATGTATCGAAAGATATTTTGGATGCATTTGCTGTGGTAAACGATGGATTGCAAAAAACAAATATTAATTTTACTTTACAAAACGGATTTACTTATGATGCCTTTGCTCGTGCCAAACAGAATGACCCTATAAAAGCAACTCCATATTTTGATGCTGCCATGAAAGCAAAGGCATATACATCAGAGATGTTTGATTATGTTGAGAACATGAAGGTCGAAATAATAATGAAATGTGATGGGATTCCAAAAGAAGAAGCCATTAAGGCGGTCAAAGACCTTGTTTTATTTGAAGAGAAAGACCAACGGGATATACCAAATTTTTATATGTTGGGTAATAGTGAAGATGGTTCACAAGGAAATGCACGTGTGTTAAAAAATAAATTAATAGAATACAAGAAAAATTTATTTGATTTAGTAAAAAATCCTAAAATACAATTACCGGATAAAGAAAAACAGATAAAAGGATTAGGTAATCTTAGTATAAATACGGATAATAATCCTCACCCAAGAGTAGATTTTCCAGCAGACAGATATTGGGAAACGGAATTGTTTTCTGAAATACCGGCTATAGCCTCAGTTACTATATTATCTCAAATTCAAAATCAAATTAAAAATGCAGAGGCAATTATAATCAAAACATTGTTAAGCGCTATTGGTGCAACAGACTTTAAGTTTGATACCGTGGCACCTCGTGTAATTCCAAAGTCTAACTACTTAATATCAGGCGATAAATACGATGCTGAATTATTTATTGCTGCATTTAGTTCTACCGATACGGTATCACAAGTTTTAATCGGTGATTCGTATGATTCTATTAATGGAAAATTAACAGGAAATGTTAAAACACTTAAAATGCAGCGAGGTGTTGCTCATTATCAGGTTGATGGTGCTGGCGTAGGAAGTCATTCGTATGCTGCCATTATCAGAGTATTTAATCCATCTACAGGATTATACAAAGAAGTACCTGTTAAGTCAGGTGGTAAATATAATATTGAATACACAGTTGCACCTCCTATGGCGGTTGTTTCACCTGTTAAAATGAATGTATTATATACAGGCGTAGATAATCCCATAGAAATATCTGTTCCTGGATTTAGAGATGACCAAATTTCAGCAAGTGTAGCAGGTGGTTCTCTTTTCCGTTCAGGTAAAGGTCAATGGATTGCTAAAGTTACTAAATTGGGTCCTACAAAAATATCTGTCTCGGTAAAAGACGATAAAGGTTCTACACGCAGTATGGGCTCAAAAGACTTTCGTGTAAAACGTATTCCTGACCCAGTACCCACTGTTGGTGGGAAAAAAGGTGGTTCTATACCAAAGAGTGTTTTGTTGGCACAAGGTGGCGTTTCTGCTACGCTTGAAAATTTTGACTTTGATTTAAAATTTAATGTTTCAGAATTTACTATTTCTTCTACTATTGGTGGATTTAGTAAACAGGCAACCACCAGAGGTTCTCGTTTTACAGCGGAAATGACGGCTCTGATTAATCAGGTTCAGCGAGGTAAAAAACTTTATATTGAAGATGTAAAAGCGGTTGGGCCTGATGGCACTGTGAGAAATTTGCCTGCAATTGTTTTTAAAATGCAATAATAAAACAATATTATTATGAAAAAAGTATTTGTTTTAATGACAGTCGGTTTAATATCCTTTGGTGCTTTTGCTCAGCAAAAGCAAAGTGAGGTGCTCGACGGTGTTTACGTAAAGGAAAATGTACCTGCACGTAAACCGGTTCCTTATCATCATTTACGTGAAGCGGATGTCATGTGGGGTAAAAAATTATGGAGAATGCTTGATTTACGTGAGAAAATAAATTTTCCACTTTATTTTCCTACTCGTAAAATGGATGACCGTTACAGTTTAACAGAATTATTACTATATGGAATTGAAAATGAAGGTTTGACTGCATACAGCGATATTGATGATGAATTTACAACACCAATAACAATGGCTGATGTAAACAAAAAACTTGGTGCCAAAATAGATACTACTTACATTATAGATGAAACTACGGGGACACAAACTCCTAAACCAATTTTAACCGAAAGAAAACCAGAAGAAGTTACACGTATTTTATTAAAAGAATACTGGTATTTTGACAAACAACGAGCCATGCTTGAATGCAGAATAATAGGAATATGCCCTATACGAATGTATGCTAAAGAGGCTGCACTAGGCGAAGGTGAGCAACAAATAAGCAGTGCTGCTGACAGTTCTGAAGAAAAGGAACTTACCATGACGCAGGTAATGTGGATTTATTTCCAGGCTGCAAGGCCGTTATTTGCCAATCATGAAGTATTTAATCCCTATAATGATTCAGAACGAAGAACGTTTGATGATATCTTTTTTAAACGTCGTTTTAGCAGTTATATTTTTAAGGAAACCAATGTGTATGACAACCGTGTAATTGCAGAATTCAAATTAGGGTTAGATGCCTTGCTCGAATCGGAAAGAATCAAAGATTTTGTATTTACCTTTGAACATGATTTGTGGGAATATTAATAGCATTATAGGATGATAAAAAAAAGGCTGTCTATTAAGGTAGCCTTTTTTTATTTCTCTGAAATTTCTTTTCTTTTATAATTGGAGGTTGTAATACATTTGCCAGATTTCCATTCATGGGGTGATGAAAGGAGTAAATGCTCGTCGCACGTTAAATATCTTCCTAAACGGTCTTTCTTTAAAATAAATAGTTTTCCTTCATGAATCATGGAAACAAGAAGAATTATTAAATCGGATTTTTTACAGGAAAAATTATCTTTACCAACAGCAATGCCAACTTCGTTGTTTTGCAAATCCATTTGACAACTTTCAAAATCGGGAATAGTACCTTCTTCGGTTTTATGTTTTTTATAATAAATGTAATTCCCTTTTTCGTGTGCCTTACCTAATGATACTGCTTTGCGAGAGCCTATTTGCTGAGTAATTGTTGCCATCCAGAACGAATGTCTGAAAGCATCAAGTTGACCGCCGTTTAAATCTCCATCAAGTGTTGTATCTGAAGTAAGTTTCATCGTTTCAGTAATGGCTTCATCGCTAATAGTCATTGCTTTTTTGGCTACGAACGGGTGAAATAAAACCCACCGCTTTTCGGGACAAGGAAGTTTAAAGAAACGATTTATTACCGACTGAGCCTGACTTTGGGTAATAGAAACAAAGAAAATAATAACAATTATGCTATAGAAATAATGATGATTCAATATTTATTCTACTATAATAACCAAATATTTTGATACAGACCAGAACTGCTTTTGGTCAAGAATAGTAAGTTTTTCAATTTGTTTTTTATTCTGTTCCAACTTGTAAGACGAGGCTGGATGTGTAGTAATAATTTTTATTTTGGCTGCATTGATAGGGATTTCGGTAAGTGTAGTAATATCAATTTTAGTGAAATAATCCTTATTGAAATCTTCTTTCAATTTTTCAATTTTACCAATGCCCACAAAGCCTCCTTCTTTGGTGATAATCTGATGTTCGGCAAGTTCTTTTTTAGAACCTATAACATAAAATGCGGTATTGATTTCTTCGGTTTTCTGGGAGATAACTTCGTTTTTTTGTTCGTTTTCGCGTGTTAAACTGTCCACATTGGAAGTTAAAATTTCAACCTTAATGTTCATCTGCTCAAGTTTGGCTTTTAAATCGGCTATTTCTTGGTCTTTTTCTTCCATTTGCTTTTGCAGATTATCCAACATTTTTTCTAACTCTACTAATCGACTGTTAGACTTTTTCAGTTTGCGTTTCAAATCGGCAATAGTCTTTTTATTTTGCTGTAACAAATCATAGATTAATTGCATATCCTGATTTATCTGTTCTTTGGCGGTTGGTTGATTTTCGGGATTGGCAGCAGCATTTACGGTTACAAGTTTCTCTGTTTCCTTAATACGATTCAGATTTTCCTGTATATCATTAAAATCGGACATGTATTGATTCATCTTGGAGACATCGATAGAAACCAAACCAGCCAAACTGTCGCGTTCGGTTAATAATTGTTTGTAAGCAGGGTCTTCCTTAACGTCTTTGCAGGAAAACATGGTAAAAACTAAAACAATAAACAAAAATTTTTTCATAACTATTTTTTTTGCAAAGTTATAAAACTTCATGGGACTTTGTACCAATAATTATAACAATTTCACCTTTGGGGCTGTTTTTTTTGAAATGGGAAATAACTTGTTCGAAGGTTCCTCTTATTATAGTTTCATGAATTTTAGTTAGTTCTCTGCATATACATACCTGTTTGCTGTTTCCGATAATCTGCTTAAATTCTTCGAGGGTTTTAAGGAGGCGATAGGGCGATTCATATAAAATAACAGTAATGTTTTGCATGGCAATTTCTTCCATTCTTTTTTTTCTTCCCTTTTTATGAGGCAAAAAACCTTCAAAGACAAATTTATCGCATGGAAATCCGCTGGCAACAACGGCAGGAATTAATGCTGTGGCACCGGGTAAACATTCAACCGTAATTTTATTTTGAATACAATCTCTAACTATCAGATAGCCAGCATCGCTAATACCGGGAGTACCGGCATCGCTTACCAAAGCTATGGTCAAGCCGTTATGTATATCAGTGATTATTTTTTCATTAATTTGATGTTCATTATACTGATGATATGATTTTAATGATTTGTTTAGATGATAATGCTGAAGCAACTTTAACGTTTGCCGTGTGTCTTCCGCCAAAATGTAGTCCACTTCATTTAATATTCTAATGGCTTTGTATGTAATATCTTCCATATTTCCAATAGGTGTAGGAACAATATACAATTTTCCCGGTGTCATTTTTTTATCGTGCATGTTAAAATATTAAGCAAAAACATTGAGACTATTAAAATATTTATTGGTGAACAATTATAGCATCGGGATAGCCCAATTTATTTATTCTGGGAAGATTTTTTCTTGCTTCGTTAATCGATTTGTATGAGCCATACGTATATTTATAGTTGCCATCATCGCCGATACTTTCTTTAACATCGTTGTTCAATTCCTTAAATGTTATCAAAGGCAATGGTGTAGAAGATGAAAGTAATTGTATAGTAAAAGTAACATTTTTAACAATTTTTTGATTAAACTGTTCTACACTGACAATAAAAGCATCGGGATAACCGTTTCCGGAAATTTGTTCTTTTGCCGTTAGTGCTTCGGCTCTAGTCGAATAATTACCATACGTATAGCGATAAAAACCGTCGTTGCAGAAATTTTCTTTTACTCCTTTCAGGTTAGGAAATTCCGATAGTACATTAACGGGCGATGTGTATGCTTTTACCTGAATGGTATATTCTTTCTTTATATCATTTTGTTCGCTTTCTATTTTCTGTGTATAATTGCGTGTGATTTCGTTTTTAATATTTCCCATATCATTTTCGGATATAAGAATAGCCTCAGAAAATCCCTTGTCAATAACCAAATTTAAAATTCGCATAGCATCCGATTTATTATGAAATTCACCAGCGGTAAAAACAAGAGTATCGCCTATTTTATTGTCCTTAATTGGAGTTTCAACATTCTGAAATAATGTATCCTGCTTTAATTCTTGTGTCAGGGTCAATAGTTTATTCAAATCTTTTACATCTACCATTTTTTCTTGTTGCTTAACTAACAAAATAGTATAAATATTGGTGTCCTTGACTTTACCATATTTTCTGTAACGTAATTGAACGGGCACTTGAATATCTTCAACAATAACATTATCGGGAACAGCGTTTAAGAGTTTAATTTCTACACGGCGATTTAACTGTCTGCCTTCTGGATTGTCGGAGCCGTCGGGATTTTTATTTATAGCAATAAATTCTTTTTTTCCCATCCCTTTGGCAACAAAGCGTGAATGGTCAATGCCGAGTGAAACCAAATAATCAATAGCCGATTTGGCTCTATTTTCAGACAATTTTTGATTGAACTTGTCGCTACCCAAGGCATCGGTATGTCCTACAATTTCTACCATCAGACTTGCATTTTTTTTCATCAATTGAACCAAACGCTGCAATTCAATTTGTGATTCACGTCTTAAATCGTACTTGCCATAATCAAAAAAGATACTGCGTATAACATAATACTCACCTTTTGAAACGGCCACTGGTTGCAATAAAACATCCACTACTATTTCTTTATTAGAATAGTTATTTGGAATGTACACATATTCTGAATGAGGATTGTAACCAGTTCCAGAATAAGTTATTTTATAGTTTCCTGGTGGAATGTTTTTTTCGTAGTAGCCACTGTCCAAGGATGGTTTAACGGTTTCAATAACGACATTTTTCAAACTGTCGTAAATGGTAATACTGGCATCTTTGGGCAACTCAGTGCTATTGTCGGCAAGTTTTACCATTCCTTTAAGTTTTACTTCTGTAACAATTACAGGTTTAACAGGCTGCTTTTCAATTACTTTTACACCGGGTAAATCGACTTTAACTTTGTAAATATTATTTTTAGCCATATCATCACCCCGTTCATTTCCGTTCAAGGGGAAAAATACATATTGACCATTGGATTTGGGGACATAAAACAAATCGTTGCCCACGGTATTTAATGGATAACCAATATTGATAGGGGTTGTCCACTTTCCGTTGGGTAAAAGTGAACTGTAAAACACATCAAAACCACCCATACTGTAATGACCTTGAGAACTGAAATACAAAATATAATTGCCTTTATCTCCAATAATAAAGGGTGTTTCTTCATCATATATGGAATTGATGGTCGGACCTATATTGACGGCAGGACCCCATTCTCCTTTCTCGTCTTTGTCGGAACGATAAATATCCAGACCACCAAAACCAGTAGGACGGTCACTGGTAAAAAAGAGTGTATTCCCATCTTTGGTAATAGTAGCATGCGATTCCCAATATTTGGTGTTGATATTTTTGTTTAATGCTTTCATTTTAGTCCATTTACCATCTTTAAAATTACTGACATAAATATTGCCATCGTCATTATCGTCGCGAACCAAAAAGAGTTCAGAACCGTTGGCGTTGATGCTGACAGGGACTGTTCTGTGCTGGGAACTGGCACCTATATCTTTAGTAATATTGACAGGGTTACTCCATGTACCATTTTCTTTTTTACAATAAAAAATATCGTCCATTTTATAATCGCTATTGGAAGCGTTAAAACTAATTCCCGCACCAAAAATATTCTTATTGCCAGCAGTAAATACAAATACCGATTCATCATCAGAAACAACAGGACAACTTTGTACTTCTTCGGGTGCATTGAGCGATTCGCTTAAATTCTGCGATTCCATGGGGACTGGATTTTTTATGATTTGTTTGGCATTTTCGGTACACTGTATTTCACGTTTTACGTAGTCGATGTAATAAACACTGTTGACAGAAACCGTTTGTGTAAACTTTTTAAATGCAGCAATAGCCTTATCAAAAAGCATGGCATCGCGATAAGACGTTCCTAAATAATACCACGCATCGGGTGGGGCTCCTTTTTCGAGGTAAGAACCTTCCTTATATTTTTTATTGATATGTTGACAAGCAAATTCAAGGTAAGGAATAGATTTGCGTTTTTCGGATGGTGTATTTTGAAAAGTATAGCAAACGCCAATTCTATATGCCACATTTGCATTCAATGTGTCCTGCTTAAAACATTCCAAATAAAGCGGCAATGCCAAATCATATTCTTCATACATGAAATGATATTCTGCATCAACAAATTTCTTTTTATAATCTTGTGAAAATACTGAATATGAGCCAATAATAATTATACAAACTACTATTATACCTTGTATAATTTTTTGTCTTTTCATTATTAAAAATTAAAAAACAAATTTACATACTTTTTATGAATTATTCATAGAACTTGATTAATTCATTAAACGAAATCTTAATTTCTTGAATAGTGCAGTTTTATTGCTTGAAAGATTTTTTTAAAAAATGGTGCTGGATATTTAATGAAACCTATAAAATACCATGAAATAGCGTTAATATGTTTTATTTTGAAATATGAAGTAGCAATAATGTAATATTTTAAAAACAATGCTTGTTCTCGTATTTCATCGGGAATAAGTTTTTTTTCTTCCACCAAATGGTAATACAATACATTATCTTTTATAAGTGTAATAGTAAAATTGTTTGACATGCTATCGCTGTGTTGACGATAGTAAAGTGGAGCATTAGGCACATATCCACCGATAGTATATTTATTCAATTCCAATAAAAACATACGGTCGGCAGTACTTGAAAGTAAAGGATTGAAACGGATGTTATTTTTTATAAGCACTTCTTTACGGTGCATATAATTGGAAGGTACCGAGTCGAATCCTTTTTCATATAATAAAATTTTTATGGGGATATTTTCAAATTTCCCAATCGAATATTTATTTATATGGTGAATGTTATTGGTGAAGTGTAAAACATCTCCACAACAAAAACCGCTATCGGGATTGGCTTCTAAAAATTCAAACCGGTTTTTTAAAAAATCCAATGACAGCACATCGTCAGCATCTAAAAAAACGACATATTTCCCGTGTGCCTGTGTTAATCCATTATTGCGAGCAATAGAAACACCCTGATTGGTCTGGTGTATTAAATTTATTTTTTCGTTTAGAAAGGGTTTGATGATATCTGCGGTGTTGTCGGTAGAGCCGTCGTTTACAATAATAACTTCCCAGTCAGAAAATGATTGTTGCTGAATGGAAGTAATGGTTTCGGCAATATAAGCAGCAGCATTGAATGCTGGAATAATCACAGAAACAGATATATTACTTTCCATTAAAACACGTCATAAGTAGAAACAAATTTATAGTATAATTTTCAAATAACAACTATAAGGAGAAAAATATATTTTTTTAACCCGGGCAAAAAATCATGGCTGATAACGATGGAATGTTTGTTATTGCAAAAAAGACAAGAAAAGTAATGCAGGTTAATTTTCGTTCAAAATAACTTCATCGTATTCCAGTTCAAACATCAGTTTATGTTTTGATTCTTCCGAGGCTAATTTTAAAAACAAATTTTGCAATAACGTGTCGTTTGTTTTATTGGCAAGTGCGGTATAAAGTTTAAAAGCAGATTTTTCACGTTTCATAGCCAAAATCAATGCGTCTTGATAATTCAAATTATCGGTACTGACAATATCATCACTTATATAGTCGGCAATTTTTAAATCCCTCATATTATTTTTGCTTAATTCGAATGTCTTTTTCTCTTTTATTTTGATAAGTTTTGATTTATGCCCTTTTTCTTCTTTGGCAAATCGTTCGAATGTTTTTCGAATATGGTTGTTGACCGATTTTGATGCTTGTTCCTGATAAAAATCTATGGAACTTTGTTCTCTTTCTATAGCAAAATTGAGAATATCATCGGATGTTTTAAATTCTTTCATAAGGTTAAATTATTTTTTGGTATTTACATTACTTTTTTCGGCAGTTGCCTTTACAAGGCTTGAAAAATAGATGGCAAAAGGTCTGTATGCCAGATGCGACCATTTGGAAAACGGCACTTCAATCATCAGCATCGGGAATAAAACCATTAAATGTATGACATACGTGTAGTACGTTGCATAAGGCATTCCGCTTATTCTGAAGAAATGCAGTAGTATCCCCGTAGAAGCGGTGAGGAATAAGAGAATAAGAAACGTCCAGTCGGTATAATGTGTTTTTTTAGACTTTTCCGATGTTTTCTTATATCGCAATATAGAGAAATATACAGTTCCAAACAGCAGTCCTATGGTCGAATAATAACCAAACAACCGTTGCGGATAATACCACGGATGAATGGCTTCGGTCTGAAACCATCCCAAAAAGCCAACTATCATAATAAACAACAGCACGTAACTCGACATCAGCAAAAAGTGCACTATCCAATATGTATAACTGCCATTTTTAATTTTTTGTGCAAAAGATATTTTTTCTGTATTGCATTTTGCAAAGTTCTTTTGTGTAAAAAAATGGAGAATTAATTTATACAATTGTATAAAATACATTTTAAAGGGTACTTTTTTCTTCGTTCCGACTATTTTAAAGTACATATTCACAATATTGGAAAGCAGGAAGAAAGAAAGGAATGCAGCCAGTCCCCAGTCAATTTTTTCGATGATTTGCCACGGAGCAAAAGTATTCAGTTTTACGCCTCCTTCGCTGGTGAGTTCTGTAGTCATATCACCATGATAAAGGATAAACATCGTAAGAACTGCTAACGAAATTAATCCGATTAATCCTATTTCCCAAACTTTTGAAGTATATAGTTTTTTTGAAATGCCTGTCCAGTCGTAGTTAGCGGTCAGGTATCTTCTAACGGACATCATCAGGTTGCCTGGGTCTGCCTGTCGCGGGCACGATGTGGAGCAATCGCCGCAATAATAGCACAGCCATGGCTCTAACGAAGATTGTATTTCACTTTCAAGTCCAAGCGTAGTATAACGGATTATTTTTCTTGGGAACGAATTATCTGCATCGGTAAGCGAGCATATTGCTGTACAGTTTCCGCAATTGAAGCATGCATCAAAATCACTTGCTCCAAATTTTTTAATTTCATTTACAAAATCGGGATTTACTTTAGCCATGTTCCTTATTTTTTTAATGTATAGTAATAATATTGTTCTTTATTGTCCATGCCGTCGGCTACAAGAATGTTATATTTGTGCATGGTCATTACATGATAGGTTATAAGTTCTTTTTGTAAGTTTAATTTTTGAGCCATTTGTGGTATAGTTTGTTTTTCTGTTTTTAAGGTAGATATAATTTCATTCCACAAAAGTGGATACTCCTTCATGCTAACAGTATTTATTTCTTCTACTTTTTCTATTTCACCTGTTTTTTCCTTAAACGCTACCTCTTGCATAAATCCATCTATCATTGATTCGATTTCATTATCGGTGTATTGTGCTATTTCAATAGCATTTACTGGGCAAACAGGTGCACAGATACCACAACCTGCACAGGTAGCTTTATTAACAAATGCTATTTTCTTTCCGTTTTCTTCAATCTCTTTAATGGCATCGTATTCGCATACTTCGGCACATTTTCCGCACCATACGCAGGCATCGGTATTTACGCGTGCAATGACCGGGTCTAATGATACTTTGCCGCCTTTTAAAATGGCATTTATTTTTGCTACTGCCGAAAGCGATGACTGAACGGATTCGGAAACATTTTTTGGTCCCTGACAGGTCCCGCCAATATATACGCCCTTGATTACCGTTTCTACTGGTTTTAATTTCGGGTGGATTTCGTTAAAGAATTTATCGTTGCCAACAGGTATTTTAAATTTGTCGGAAATCATTTGGCTGTCTCTTCGTGAGGTCATTCCTGTAACAAGTACCACCAAATCTGTTTCAATTTCCAGTTCTTTTTTTTGTGTAAGATAATCTTTTACTTTTACAATGATATCTTGACCTTGTAATTCAACACTGGGCGGTTCCTTTTCATCATATCGAATATAAATATCACCTTGTTTAGATGATTTTTCATAAAGGATTTCTTGTTTACCGTATGTTCTTATATCCCTGTATAAGTGAAATGAAGTGATGTTTTTATATTTTTTATGTATGTTCAACGAAGTATAAATAGTTGAAGAGCAACACTGTCGCGAGCAATATTTATTTTCGCCTTTGGTCTGACGACTGCCGACGCAATAAATAAATGCTACTTTTTTAATTTCTTTTCCATTGTGTATTAATTTATCTGGGCTTAATTCCACCAGCCTATTAAACTCGGGAAGTGTAATAACGGTCGGAATATTTTTATATCCGAATTCTCCTTCTTTGGGTTGATAGTAATCAAAACCGGTAGTAACCAGAACGGAGCCGGCTACCAGTGATAAAATTTCATCTTTTTGATTAAAATCGAAGCAGGAAGCAAATTTTTGAAGAAAATCCTTTTCATTAACCAATGCCGCCGGAATAATTACCGGAACATTTGGTAATGCTTCGGGATAATTTTTATAAATGGCTTTACGTTTGGTCAATCCCAAATTAAAATCGTCTTCTACAAAAACAGCACATTCATCCATGGCTTTCTGCACCGTTTGAATATCGGTTCTGCTGTTAATAAATCGTGGCTTAACTTTTATATCAACATTAAAATTGCCAAGACTTCCCGATACTTTTTCTATGGTTGCCCCGGTAAAAAGGGTAATGTTATTGTATTTTTTTATTTCTTCATAAAGTTTCGTGATGATTTCTTTACTATTCTGTTCTGTTGGAAATAACGTTTCGGTTTGCGTAATACGTCCACCAATAAAATAATCTTTTTCAATCAAATAAACTTCATTTCCAAGACGGGCTAAATCTATGGTGGCTTTAAGCCCAGCAATGCCAGCACCTACAACCAGTGCCGATTTTTTAACACCGATTTCGATATTTTCAAGTGATTCGGAATAGGCAACGCGTTTAATGCCGGCTCTGATTAATCCAACGGCTTTAATGGTAGCATCGGTGGGTTTATCGGAATGAGGCCATGAACATTGTTCACGAATATTAACCTGCACATAATTGGACGGATTGAGTCCTGCACGTTCTGCAACTCCCTTAAACGTATGTAAATGCAATTTTGGCGAGCACGATGCTACCACAATAGCATCCAGATTATATTCCTTAATATCATTTACCATGTCCTTTTGGTTTGAATCGGCACAGGCAAACATGACATCCTTAGAAATAATCACTCCATCTTCATCTTTCAACATTTTGGCAATTTCTTCCACGTCCACATAGTCGGAAATATTTCCTCCGCAATGACAAATATAAACGCCTATTTTTTCTTTCATGTATGTAGTATTAAATTTTAATTACAATTTATTGATATAGCCCGCTACTTCGGTAGAGGCACATCCAGCAGATAATATGGAATCGGGAATATCTTTTGGACCAGAGGCAGCACCGGCAACAAATACACCTTCAATGCTCGTTTTGGCAGGGTTTACTAATTCATCCACCTGTTTAACAAAATTAAATGTATCCAGTTCAAGTTTTACATTGCCAAACATATTGGGTACTTCTTTGTTTGGCAAAACACCTACAGAAAGTACAACTACGTCGTGTTCCGATTCTTTCAGTTTACCCGTTGTAACATCCTCATATCGTAAAATAAGATTACCACTGTGGTCATCTTTTTCTCTAATTTTAGCAACTTTCCCTTTTATAAAATTTACTCCCATAGATTTTGCTTGTTGATAAAATTCTTCATATCCTTTACCAAAAGCACGTATATCTATATAATAAATGGTGATATCTGCCATGGGTAAAGCACCCATTAAAAGTTGAGCCTGTTTAATGGAATACATGCAGCAAATCTGTGAACAAATAGGATTGTTGGAGCATTCAACGCTGCAACTTTTATTTTCAATTGCCGAATCGCGTGAGCCTGTACATAATATATAAGCAATATTGTCGGGTGTTTTACCATCGCCCGGTCTTAGAACGTTGTTAAAAGGTCTGGTAGGTGCAATCAGTCTATCCATTTGTAAAGAATCAATTACATTGGGATATATTCCATAACCATATTCAGGTTTTCCTTGTGGTGGAAAAAGTTTATACCCTGTAGAAACAACGACCGATTTGGCTGTTATAGATTCTGTTTTATGTTTTTGAGAAAAATCTATAGCATACGCCGGGCACGCATTTACACATTGATGACATTCACGACAATTGCTGCAATCGAGGCAACGTTTGGCGCTTTGTAATACTTCTTCTTCGGTAAAAGTCAATTCTACATCATTAAAGTCATGAATACGCTCTTTGGCAGGTCTCATTTTTTGTTTTACTTTGGGTATAGAAGGTAAATTTGGTTTGTTTAAAACTGTATTTTTATCTACCGCTGGTAACTTGTCGCCCGATTCATATTCTTCAAGTTTCAGTCCCTTCAAAAATTTGTCTATATAAAAGGCAGCCTTTTTGCCTTGTCCGGCTGCTGCAATAATAGTTGTTGCACCTGTAACTGAATCGCCACCGGCAAATATGTAATCAACCGATGTTTGTAAAGTAAAATTATTTACTTTTATAGTTCCATTTTTATTCAATTCAAGCGTATTAGCGAATAGAGAAGTTGAAGGTTGCAATCCAATGGCTTCAATTACAAAATCTACTTCTTCTATGTATTCAGAACCTTCTATGGGTTCAGGTTTTCTTCTTCCGTCCTTATCGGGTTCTCCTAATCTCATTTTTATCAGTTGAACATTGGTTATCTTTCCGTTTTTTCCCATAAATTTAACAGGATTGCGTAAAACCAATATTTCTACACCTTCTTCTTCTGCTTCCTCTATTTCTGGTTTAAAGCAAGGCATTTCTTCACGGCTACGACGATATACCACGGTAACTTTTTCTGCTCCCAAACGCAGGGCTGTTCGTGAAGCATCCATGGCCGTATTGCCACCACCAATAACCATTACTTTTTTCCCTTTTAAATTTTTACGCTCGCCTATGTTCGCTTCACGTAAAAAATCGAGACACGAAACAATATTTTCCAACTCAGCACCTTCTATTCTTAATTTAGGCGTTTCATGAGTGCCAACAGAAACAAATATACTGTCAAATCCTTCTTCTTTCAGTTGTTTTAAGTTATCTATTTTCTTATTGGTTTCATATTCAACACCAAGTGAAAGAATATTTTTTACATCTCTTTCAACAACGGCTTTAGGTAAACGATACTCGGGTAAAGTAAGTATCAACATACCACCCAAAACGGGGGATGCTTCAAAAATTTTTACTTTATATCCTTTTAATGCTAAATGATAAGCGGCTGTTAATCCTGCAGGTCCTGAACCCACAACAGCAATTTTTTGAGTTAACGACTGTCGTATTTCAATTTTTTCGGGTTCCGCATGTTTTTGATAATATTCTTCAGCAAAGAAACGTTTTATTCGTCTTATATCTACGGATGAATCGAGTGAACTGCGAGTACAGGCAACCTGACAGGGTGCATAGCAAGCACGTCCCAAACTTCCGGGCAGTGGAATATCTTCCAAATGAAGTTTCATGGCTTCTTCGTACTGTTTATTTCTTACCAGCGAAATATAACCATAAGCCTTTACGCCGCCAGGACATTCATTGATACAGGGTGCCGAAGTATTGTTTCGTTCAATGGCAGAAATACGTGGATTAGCAAGTGCAAAGGGAATATGGGCTACTTTGGTTCCTGCCAGTTGTGTATTATATTCATCGGGTCGCACTTCGGGACAAACAACTTCGCATTCTCCGCATCCTGTACAGGCTTCGGGAATAATATAACGGGCTTGTTGATGAACTGTTACCTGAAAGTCCGTATCATTTTTATTGATTTTTTCTATTTTGCTGTCTAGCATCAGGGTAATGTTTGGATGACGTGCTGTTTCAGACATTTTGGGTGTAGTAATGCAGGCAGCACAATCAAGTGTAGGAAATACTTTACTTAATTGTATCATTGTGCCACCAATAGAATGTCCTTTTTCTACCAGTAAAACCTTATGATTCATGTCGGCAAGGTTTAATGCTGTTTCTTGTCCAGCAATACCACCGCCAATTACAAGTACATCAAAATTTTTATCTTCTTTAGGCATTATATGTATCTTTTAAAAATTTGGTTATGCTTTTAATTTTTCTTCAGAAATACTTCCCAGTTCCAATAATATTTTGCTGAATGTTTCGATGTGGTTTGCAAATGGTTCTGCACACACGGAACATATGGCTGACATACGAATTCGTTTTGGGTTTATTTTTTTTTCTTGCATAAGCGCCTGCGAATCGGAAATAATTTTATTGGTATGTTCGGCACATTTTGTATTATAGGAGCATTCATGACCATCGGCAGCAATAAAAACACCGTCAAATCCTTTTTCAAAAGCATGCATTATCCAGCGAGGCTTTATGCCTGATGAACAAGGCAAACTTATTACATATACCGACGGCGAATAATGTATTTTTCGCAGCCCTGCCTGGTCTATGCCGGGGTCAGATATCTTATCGGTTGAAAAGACAAGAATTTTTGGTTTGAATGATATATTTTCCATATTTATCTTATTCTATTTGTCATCTTTAAGACAATGGCATTGTTTTTTAAATAAAAAATAGAGCAGTTAAAAATAACTGCTCTATAAAAATTATGCTTTTTTCAAAAATAAGCGGGCATAACTGTTTTCTTCGATTATTCCAAGAAATGTATGTTCCATTTTTTCACACCATTTTGGAATGTCGTGTTTAGTACCTTCGTCAGACGAAAGTATTTCCAGTATTTCACCCGATTCTATTTCTCCGATGGCTTTTTTGGCAGCCAAAAGAGGTCCAGGACAAGATGTCCCCCGAGCATCAACTACATGGTTGACTTTTAATTGTAATAATTCTGCTGTTTCCATAAAATAAAAAATTAATGATTATATAAATAATTGAATTCCACTTTCGGCAGCATCGGCAACAAAAGTGGCTGCACCTACAAATTTCAAGCCCGGGTAATCTATCATTTCTTCTTTTTTAAATCCCATGAGATTCATGGACATTTCACAAACAGAAATTTCAATACCCAATTCAGCAGCTTGTTTAAACATTTCGTCCAACGAAAGTACATGCTGTTTCTTCATCAGACCTTTAATCATAACAGGTCCCATACCTGCCATGTTCAATTTGGATAACTTTAATTTATTTTTTCCTTTAGGCAACATAAATCCAAACATTTTAGACATAAAGTCTTTTCCCTGTGCTTTCTTTTTCGGATCTCTAAGAGCCGATAATGCCCAAAACGAAAAGAAAAGTTTAACTTTGGTATCGCTGGCTGCGGCTGCCAATGAAATTATCATGGTAGCCAATAGTCTGTCCATATCGCCCGATACAATGGCAATGGACAATTGGTCTTTTCTTGACTTTTCCAGTTTATTCACTTTGTTTTTCAGTTCATCAACTTGCTTTTGAAGTTGAAGCAGTTGGTTTTCATTTTCTGATTCCATGATTTATTTTATTTTAAGAATTACCTGTTGCAAAATTACGACAGAAAAATATTCAACCCGACAATATCTATGTGATAATAAATATCTACATTTGTGATGTTAATCACATGCAAATATAATTATAAAATATGGATGAAATTTGTATCGCATGCTTGCTAACATCGGAAATAGAACATACGTTTAGCAAGGATGAATTGAAATCGTTATCCGAAAATCATGCTGAACTGACATTCAAAACAGGTGAAATTATTGTAAGGGAAGGCTCGCTTACTTCCAATGTAGCATTTCTTAAACAGGGATTGGTTAAACTTCACATGAAAGGACCTGTCTTCGAACAAATCATTAAAATAGAAAAAGCGCCAGCCTATCTTACCTTGTCAAGCACCTTTGGTGAACGGATAAATCATTATTCTGTAACAGCCATAGAGCCTTCTACGATATGCTTTATAGATTTGTCAGTATTTATCCGTTTCGTCAACAACAACACAAAATTCACCAAGATGCTGTTAGCAGAACTATGTAAAAATGAACTGATATCCTATCATCGATGCCTTAACAGAACTCAAAAACAGGTACGAGGCAGTATTGCTGAAAATATTCTTTATTTTGCCAATGAAATTTATCATTCCGATTCCTTTATTTTACCTTTGCATCGCGAGGAATTTGGCTATCTGATTGATGCTACCCGTGAAAGTGTGAGCCGTGTGTTATCCGAATTTCATAATGAAAAAATTATTGAATTGAATAAAAATCAGATACATATTTTAAATAAGGAAATGCTGGAACTCATAAGCAAAAATGGGTAATGTAAAAAATACCAAAACTCATGTTCGTAAAATCAAAATGTTAACTTCTTATACGTTTCACGTTATTATCAGACAAGTTGCTATTCGCAAAAAAAATGCTTCGCTTTGTTGAATTTTGTGGGAGAGACAGGGATTAATTTCATTGAACCCGTTAAGGTGTATGTCAAAACAAAATATTGATTACTTTGCTCTAACTAATTTTTTATTTTCATCCAATTGTCAAGTAAACTTGAAATTGTTTTAAATAAAAAATTCTGCTTCACAGACATATTTTGTTTTGCGGAGAGACAGGGATTCGAACCCTGGGTCCACCCATCGGCGGACAACGGTTTTCGAGACCGCCCCATTCGACCACTCTGGCATCTCTCCTGACGTATTAATATCTGATTTGTCTTTTTGGAAAGTTAATGTTCTCTTTCGCTCGTACTGTTTCTTTTAATAAACACCTTACTTGTTAAATTTCGTCTGCCTACATAAACATTTACGCAACCGCTATAAGAACGGTCGCCTGCTGGTACATTAATTCGTATAATATAACGTGCACTTTTATCGGGCCTAATTTCATAATAGGGTTGCTTATCAGATTGTTTAATGTCAAAGAGCAATCTATCCATAGTAATGCGTTCTGTATTCCAAATCGTATCAATAGTTGGATGTTTTTCTTTTACAATCAGTGTACCGTTGTTATCGGCTACAAAATTGCCATATTCATCTGTCTTATAAATAAAGATAGTATCTTTTTTAATTTTTTGAATGGTTCTTTTTGTTTTTCGTTCGGGTTGAACCACTTTCCATGTTACATCTTTCAGTTCTGGGTCGCTGCATACAAATATACGGTATTCCTGTCCACTGTATAGAACAATATTTACACTTGATGTATCGCCGGGTGTTAACTTGGCATAGGAAGACTGGCTTCTATAGTCATAATCTTCCATTAAATCGTTGCAATATCTTTTACGTTCGCATTGTCCAAATAAAGATACTGCTATGAATTGTGTCATCACGGTCAAAATTAAAAGATATGTTTTCATGATACGTTCCTCCTATTTTTAAGCAATAAATATAGCCCTGATGGCTTTAATTTTATTAGTAATTTCCTCAAACTGCTTTTGAGTAATGGGTTTATCACCATTATCGAGCAATTTATCGTACGATTGTTGCAAATCGAGCAGCATGTCTAAAATGTTTTTATAATCTGGATTTTCTTTTACATATTGAAATAGTTCAAGAATATTTTCTAACAATAATCCCTGGTCGGCTATTCTTACAACTATTTCACTGTTGGGGTCAAACTTTTTTACCGATTTTACAGCCAGATTAACACTTTCTATCCATGCACCGGTAATCATAAGTGGAAGCATGTCTTCTTTTCCCTGATTTTCTAAAAACTGAACAGCAGTAGAATAGGAATCATTACTGATTTGATAAAGCGAATCGCTGTTGTTCATATTTTTATCTATACGTTTAACAATACTCTCATCAAAACCTTGTGTAAGCCCCAAATCATCGGCAATTTTTTTGGTTACTGAAAAATAATTAAACGTTTCCTTATTTTTTTGATAAACGGTGCAGTATGCCAAATCGGAAGCATATACACCTAAATTTATGGCTCTTTTAATTTTGGTATTATATCGCGATTGATTTTCGAAAGGGTTTAAATCTTCTTTGGAAAATTTAATATCAGCATTGTACATAAAAGCATAAAGTTCGATAGGTGAAGGAACTTTAACTGCTGTTTTTTGTAATTCACTTTCTTCATTAACACTGTCTGATAACAGGTTGTTTGAAGGAGGAACCGAATCGTTGCATGAAGTAAAAAAACCTACTAAAACAACTGCCATTAAGTAAGATAATTTTTTAAACATATACCTCAAATTTTTTTTGGTAAAAATAACTTATTTTATTTTTATAGAAAAATTTTTTTTTGAAATTTTTTTTATTCAATATTAATATATGATTTAGGTATAATACATAAAATTTAGAATTTCATCACGTATCATTTTGTTTCGTATCAACAGTAATGATAAAATGAAAAGTAAAACAAACGTTATTTTTTATATTTAAACATTGAAAATTGTCATGTATATTTGTCAAAAAAATTATGGCAATGATTGCACCTTCCATTTTATCTGCCGATTTTATGCATCTTGGTGATGCTATATCAATGTTGAACAAAAGTGAAGCAGATTTCATACATCTGGACATTATGGATGGTTTGTTTGTTCCCAATATCACTATTGGTTTTCCTGTGATAAAGCAAATACGAACCATTGCTGTTAAACCACTGGATGTTCATTTAATGATTGTTAAACCGGAACGGTATATTCAAACCTTTGCCGATAGTGGTTCCGATATTATTACCGTACATTATGAAGCATGTACTCACCTTCATCGAACGGTACAGCAAATAAAGCAATGTGGAAAAAAAGCAGGTGTTTCTATTAATCCTCATACGCCTGTAAAAGTATTGGAATACATTGTTTCGGAAGTAGATATGGTGTTAATTATGTCTGTTAATCCTGGTTTTGCAGCACAACATTTTATTCCTTTTTCCATAGATAAGGTAAAGGAACTTTATTCACTACGTCAGCAAAAAAATGCTTCTTTCCTTATAGAAGTAGATGGGGGTGTTTCCATAGAAAATGCTTTATCGCTGTATAAAGCAGGTGCCGATGTATTGGTAGCAGGCAACAGTATTTTTTCAGATGCCAATCCTGCTCAAATGATTACTCAGTTAAAAGCGATGAAACAATAATTATTCCTTGCCAGCCAAATAGTTGCTTAAATATTCAAAATTTGGGGTTAATTTGCCATTCTTCAAAATGGTAGCACGTTCAATAATTCCATTTTTATCTCCATTCAACCATTCAGGTAAAATACGATTATAAAAAATGTGTGAAAAATCTTCCGACGAATTGCGTGGCAGTTCAGCAGGTAAATTATCAACAGCCATTACAGCAACGACACCTTTTTTATGAAAATCATCTTCTGCCTGTGTAAGTGGATTATAACCATATATGGGGTCGGCAATGGTTGATGGTCTGATAGTAGAAGCAACAGGTTTTTTAATATCACAACTTACATCGGCTATTACCTGTATATGAAAATCGGGAAGCAGGTAATCCTCTGCGTTTAAAAATACGGGTGATTTTGGGTCCCAAAAGTGACAGGTAATATACATATCTGATTTTAATGCATAAGGCATAAACGTTGATTCGTATTCATCAGGATGTTGAAAAAAATGCTCCAAAACGAATTCTTTATTATGTTTATGTTTGACATAATACCATGGGTCAAGCCTGCAAAATACGGCTTCGTTAAATGTTTTTGACAAATATTCTTCGGGTGAGACTTCTTTTAAATGTAGATGGTTTAATGTTTCCATGGCACCACTGGCAACTCTGCCACCACCTGTGAGTAGAATTTTTATGGCAGGAAGTTTGATATGGTCCAGTTCGGAAAACATCTCGCTAAGATCGAAACACTGGCTGGCTCTTTTCAGATGGAACAAATCACTTTTAAGACCGAAGGTCATAATTCCATTGTATGCACCCACAATACCTGCCCATCTGCCAAATGCTATGAGTCGATTATGCTGTTCATCTGTCAGGTATTCATAATCTATAAGAGTAATGTTGAGTTCGGCACACTTTTGCAACAACGAACGATTGTAAGATTGCTTTTTCCCCGTATGTGAAAAGAACATATACGCCTTGTTGGGAATTAAATGCGATAAGGCAACTTCTTTTATTCCCATCAGTAAATCGCAGTTTGTCAAATCGGAAGAAACTGGAATGTGCAAACTCGTGTACTCGCTGTCTTTAAACGCTCTAATATCACTGGGTTCTACAATGATTGAACAATCCTGAAAATTAGTCATTATTTCTCTTGCCACGCTTGGAGTAATAGATACTCTTCTATCGGGGGGGGTTTTGGTTTCTTTTAAAACACCTATTGTCATATTCTAAAATTTTTGGCAAAAGTAGTAAAATTGCATCGTATTGTATATGTTGTTCAACCATTTTATATTTATACCGATTGTTAACAAGTTCATTAAAACAATTCGCTTCGCTATCTTGTCCTCGTTTGCAACGAGAATGCACATTTTCATTCTTTTGTTAGCGGTTTGGTATTACCTGATTTATTCACTTCTACATTAGTTAATCTTCATTTGTACCGTTATTGATAGTGGTGAATTATCAGCAAACATAATTCATTATATACACAACTAATTTCAGAACTCCATTTCATTTTTTAACATTTTCCCTATATATTTGCACTATAAAATTTTACAGTGGAGAATAAAAATATAAAATCATCGGTAAGTTTTTTTAATAAAGAAAGAATTTGTCTTCTTATAATTATACTGGCGACATTACTATCGTACATTCAGGTTACACATTATGAATTTATCCATTGGGATGATAATGCTCAAATAACACAAAATCAGCATGTCAAAAATCTTAATATACAGAACATAAAGTATAACCTTCAGCATGAACGCTATACTTCATTAACGCTGACAATTTTTTCATTAATATATAATTTTTGGGGTGAAAATCCCGTACCCTATCACTGGATAAATCTTCTGTTTCACTTGTTTAATATTATACTGGTCTATATGCTTATGCGTAAACTTTCTAAAAACACAATAGTAATAATATTAGTAACACTCTTATTTGCTCTTCATCCCATGCGTGTAGAGTCGGTCGCATGGATTTCAGAATTTAAGGATTTGTTGTTTTCATTCTTTTCATTCATCAGTTTTCATATTTATATCAAATACCTGCATCAAAAAAAAGTCGGATATATTATTTTGACGCTTCTGTTTATTTTTCTTGCTTCGTTATCAAAAATACAAGGATTGATTATCCCATTTTCATTGATTTTGTTTGATTATATCTATAACAGAAAACTTTCGCTATGGACGTTAACCGAAAAAATTATTATGTTTTTATACATATTTTTATCGTTCAATTTAAAATATCTTCTTATTTTAACTATAACACTATTCATTGTATATATATTTTTCAGAAATAAAAAAGTTAAAAACAGAGTCAGTAAAAAAACAATTATAATTACTATTATAACTCTTGCTCTTATAATTTTAGTTTATACGCTATATCAAATAATTAAATTTAGAACTCATTTATGGCATGATGCAGATGTTTCTCAAAATGCTTTTTCCATACCCGAAAGGTTTTTGCTTGCCGGATATGCTCTCTGGTTTTATCTTTCCAAATGTATATTCCCTTTTTCACTTAATGCGGTTCATCTTTATCCTTTGCATGAAACAACTGGTAATTTACCAATAAATTACCATGTAACACTTATTATTTTAGCGGCTGTACTGATAATTTCAATATGGCTTATCGTTAAAAGAAAAAAAGTTCGACCCTTACTCTTTTTCGGATGGTTCTTTTTTATATTTAATATTTCAATAGTATTGCATATTATTCCCATTGAAGGACGTTTAGTCGTAGCCGACCGATATTCGTATCTTGCATATTTTGGATTATTTGTTGCTTTGGGTGAATTAGTAACAGCCTACTTTAAGCCTTTTCTAAAAAAATATGCCACCCCTGCTTTTTTTGTTCTATTGATTATACTATCATCGGCTACCTATATCCGTTGTATGGTATGGAAAAACACAAAAACACTGTTTACGGATGTCATTAATAAAAATCCTGCCGTTCCCTTTGCTTATCTGAACCTTGCTACAGTATATATTGAGCAACAAAAAATAGACAGTGCCATGTATTGTTATTCTCAATCTATAAAGTTCGATTCGCTTGAACCAACGGTATATTTTAATCGTGCTTATGCGTATGACATGCTTGGTAACAATCAAGAAGCCATACAGGATTTTTTAAATGTTCTTAAATACGATAAGCATAATATATACAACGCAGTGGTTTATACATCCCTTGGTGAATCATACCGTAAAATCGGAAACGACAGTTTAGCACTATATTATTACAATCTATCTATAAAAACCGATTCACTATTATCTATGGCTTATAATAATAGAGGAACATTTTTTCTAAATAAAAATATGCTCTCATTGGCAAATGCCGATTTTCAAAAATCTATAGAACTGGATAAATATAATGCTTCGGCGTTAAACAATTTTGGTTGGGTTTTAGTATTGCAAGGAAAGTTTCGTTATGCCATTCAATATTTTAATCGTTCGCTAGCGAGCAATCCATCAAATGCTTATGCATACAACAATCGTGGTTATGCAGAATTTATGCTTGGTGATAAAACAGCAGCGTTAAGTGATTATAACAAAGCATTATCCATAAATCCGAGATTAATTCAAGCATATATGAATAGAGGCTGGTTATGGGCTTCCATACAAAATTTTAAAGACGCCATTGACGATTTTTCACAAGTACTCAGCATGGATATGAATAATCAACTGGCATTAAATAACAGAGCACACGCATGGTTTTCGCTGAAAGATTATACTAAAGCCTTTGACGATTTTAATATGAATATTTCTTTACATCCCAACAGTGCACTTGTATGGCAAAATATGGCATGGTATCATACCGAACTTAAAAATTATGACAGGGCGATAAAAGAATTTGAAAAATCTCTTTTGCTGGACAGTTCACTTGTCAATTCATATATCAATCTTGGCTGGATTTGGCATCAAAAGAAGAACTATAAAATGGCTGAAAAATATTATAAAAAGGCTATTTCTATTTTTCCGCAAAGTGGCGATACATGGTACTTTTTGGCTGAACTGTATCGTGAAAATAAGAACATAACAGATGCGTGTGACGCATATCAAAAAGCATTAAGTTATGGATATAGAAAAGCAAACGAAGCACTTACACAATATTGTAAATAGATACTTTTTGAAAAATATGTTAACGTTTAAATGTTTGCAACGAGGATGCACATTTTTATTCTTTTGTTTGCGGTCTGGTATAAATTATCCCGTTATTAGACTTAGACAGGACCTTATTCCCACATTCCTACATTCTCACATTTCCACATTCTCACATTTCCACATTCTCACATTTCCACATTTCCACATTTCCACATTCTCACATTCCTACATTTCCAAATTTCCATATTTCCAAATTTTATTTTGTAATGTAGTTCGAATCTTTTTATGGTAAAAAACAATTTAATTTTTTTTGAATTATGAATAAAAATGTATTACCTTTGTTCCAAAATATAATGCTTTATGGAATCAATAAATGAAACTAATCAAAAACAAGTGTGGGAAGCACCTGCACTCATGGAACTTCCAGTTCAAGAATCTCAAGGTGGTGCTTACACTACTGACGATGGTGACTATGGACCATCTTTAAGTTAAATATTATTCATAAAATTTTTTTAATTATGAAGAATTTATTATTAACCGTATTAGGGGTTGTATTATTTTTTACGTTGCATGCTCAGCATAACGATTTATTGTGGGTAAGTCAACTTTCGGGCTCAGGACAAAGCGTCCCCGTTTCTGTGGTAGAAGATGCTTCGGGAAATCTATATATTATTGGGATTTATAACAATACTATCAGTCAGGATACATTTTCTCTTACTGCTGTCGGAGGTCAAGATATTTACATAGCAAAATACAATGGACAAGGACAACTCCTTTGGCTAAAGGGTATTGGTGGGTCACAGGCTGAAAATGCCGCTGGTATTGCATTAAGTCAGAATGGAAACACGTTTTATGTAGGTGGTCAATTTTTAAGTAACGATTGCAATTTTGGTGGAACTACGCTGGCAACTTCCGGCGGTAATGATGTTTTTTTAGCCAAATACAATACTTCCGATGGTTCGTTGGTGTGGACAATTAAAGCAGCTTACGGTGTTACCCAACAGTTTGGTGGAAACCTGACCGTTGATGCCAGCGAAAATGTGATACAAATTGGTAAATATACCAATTCGGTTACTTTTTATGGTGGAATACTTTCTTTTATTTCTCCCTATACAGGTATTCAACAAAATTATATATCCAAATTTGATTCGAATGGTAATTTAATTTGGGCAAAAACATTCAAGGGAAATAATTCTAACAATAATATTCGTTCAGTTTCTTATGATAATACTTCTTATTATTTCAGTGGTTTATATGCCGACAGTCTTTATCTGGAAGTAGATACTGTTGTCAGTACATCTTCTACCCGTGATATGATGTTGTTTAGAACAGACACGAGTGGTAATGTTCAATGGGTAAGAAGTATTAAGGGTACCGGTGAAGATTATTTAATACGTCATTTTACTGATTATTCCAGTTTTCAATATTTGAGTGGTTATTATGACAGTCCTTCTTTAACTATTGATTCTACAGCAACCCAAGTTTCAACTAAAACTTGTGTCAATCATGGCAGTAATGATATCTTTACTGCATGTTACAGTTACGACGGTACGCTAACATGGGTGAACAGTTATGGCTCTGGTGGCGATGACCAGGCAACAGGCGTATACGCCAATGCCGACCACGCTATTTTTACCGGTTCCTATACAGGCAATATCTCTTTTAGTTCTTTCAGCCTTACAAATAGTGCTACTGATGCGTTTATGCTTGAAACGGACAGAAATGGAAATGTATTGGGTGTAAACAAAGCATGGGGCACAGGAAACGATTTTTGTGAAAATGGTAAAATTAATGCCAATAACGCCAATCTGTTTGTGGGTCCTTTTTATTCAGCAACATTATACATTAATAATAAAACACTCACAAATCCTTCGCCTTCTACCAGAGATATGTTTGTGGCAAAATTTGGTAAAATTAATTTGACGTTTGTCAATATTCCTAACGTTTGTTATGGTGATTCTTCAGGAAGTATAGATTTAACCGTTTCCGGCAATGGTACTGGTCCATATACCTATGCGTGGACAGGTCCAGGTGGTTTTACTTCAACCAGTGAAGACATTACTCTGTTAAAAGCAGGCTGGTACAAAGTTACGGTAACCGACGCTCTGGGTGCAGCAAAAAACGATTCATCCTACATCTCTGAAGGTACAGCCATGGCATTAGTGTTTAACGTGCAAAACACATCCTGTTTTGGAGTAAATGATGGTTCTATTAATTTAACGGTAACAGGAGGTGCATCTCCTTATTCCTATTCTTGGAGTAATGGAAGTAATACAGAAGATATCATCGGACTGGCACCGGGATGGTATTCTGTTACAGTTCTTGATGCTAACAATTGCTCAAAGAATGATTCCGTAAAAATTAATACACCGGCAGCATTAAATGTATCGGGAATTGTCACTCCACCAACGTGTGTTCCAAGCCATGATGGAGCCATTGACATAACAGTGACTGGGGGTACACCTGCATACAGTTATTTATGGTCAAACGGTCAGGTTACTGAAGATTTATCAGGATTGGATGTGAATTCTTATACAGTTACAATAACCGATGGTAATGGATGTACAATTGCAAAAACCTTTAATGTAGTAAATCCGCTTGCTCCCAGTATTTCTGCCATTATAGAAGCACCTTCCTGTGTACCCGGAAATGATGGGAGTATAGATATCATCGTCAGTGGAGGAACCATGCCTTATACTTATAACTGGAACGATGGAAATTCACTGGAAGATAGAATTAATTTGACAGCAGGAACATACAGCATCACCGTTACCGATGACAATAGTTGTTCCGCAATTAAAACGGGCATGGTTGTCCCCATCAATAATCCTCCTTCATTATCGTATTTAATGCAGAAACCCTCTTGTATTCCTGGAAATGATGGAAGCATCGATTTAATTGTTTATAATGGGACACCACCGTTTGCCTATAATTGGAGCAACAGTGCTACCACAGAAGATATTTCTTCTTTATCTCCGGGCACATACAGTGTTACAGTAACGGATAGCAAAAACTGTACTGCCACTAATACTATAATTTTAACTGTCGATTCGCCCATGATTAGTTTAACAAGTCATGGCAGTTATACTTTTTGTGAAGGCGACAGTTTAACCATTATTGCTACCAATGGAAGCGATTGTACTTATGAATGGTATAACGGAGGTTCGTTAATACCTGGATATACCACTCCTTATTATATTGCTGGTTCGACAGGTATTTATTATGCCATTGCTACCAATTCTTCTGGATGTAAAGGATATTCCGATACGGCTAATATTACTGTTTATCCAAAACCAACAGTTACCATTAATGCTTCTTCTACCGATATATGTGCTGGAAATTCTGTAACCTTGACAGCAAGTGGAGGACAAACTTATCTATGGAACACAGGCAGTTCTTCCAATCCATTAATTATTATTCCAGCAACTACTACAATTTTTTCTGTTACAGCCACTGATAATAATGGATGTACTAATGTAGCAAACCAGCCCATCAATGTTCATGATTTTCCGGTTATTACCGGTACAGTAACCCATGAAACATGTGCTGCCGGTACAGGCAGTATTGACATTACGATTTCACATGGCGATACGCCTTATTCTTTTTTGTGGTCAAATTTAGCCTCTTCGGAAGATATTTCTAACTTAGTTGCAGGAACTTATACCGTTACAGTAACTTCATCATCATTATGCTCATCCATATTCTCTGCTCAGGTTAATCCTTATGTTCCACTTTCTGCCAGCATCAATACTCATACCTTAGTATTATTTTGTTCTTCATCCATCAATGGTGAAGTTCATGTTTCTGCTTCCGATGGTCTTGCTCCCTATACCTACACATGGACCAATGGTGTAACGACTTCTTATAACAATCAAATCGGTGTAGGAACAACGTATGTTACCGTTACCGACCAGTGCAACAGTTCAATTATTGATTCAGTATCTGCTACCAGTTTACCATCCATGCAGGCATCCATTACATCCTCTCAACCAGCAACATGCAGCACTTCTACCAATGGTTATGCTATGATAATGGTATCGGGTGGAATAACACCATACTCGTATGTTTGGTCAAATTCAACCAGCACCACAGACATTGCTAACGATTTATCAGTAGGATGGCACTATGTAACGGTGTCCGATTATTGTGGCTCCATTATAGATTCTGTTCAAATAACCAGTTTACCGCCTATGCAGGCAAGCATTTCGTTTTCTGCACCCGTTTCCTGTACAGGAATATCTAATGGCATAGCCGTTGTTTCTATAACCGATGGTGTAGCACCATTTTCATATATATGGACTTCTGGTGAAACTACTTCTACGGCTACGCAGTTACCAGCCGGATTAAATTCCGTTACCGTGAGTGATGCGTGTGGTCAAGTCATTTTATCTGTGAATACAGGTGTTCAAAGTCCCATGTCTATTGATATTACTACATCATCACCTGCATCGTGTCCTTCTATTTCTAATGGAAGTGCTACGATTTCTGTATTTGATGGTTCTTCACCCTTTACCTATTTATGGACTTCGGGTGATACATTGGCAACGGCTACTCATTTAACGACAGGAATGAATTATGTTACGGTTACGGATGCTTGTACTTCGTTAATAGATTCTGTTATGATTGATGTTATTCCTCCTGTGTCTGCCCACATTACATTTTTTGTAAATGCTTCATGCTCCAACTCTCAGGATGGAAAGGCAACGGTAAATGTTCAAAATGGATTTCCACCATACTCATATACATGGTCTAATTCTGCCAGTACAGGTTCCGTTGCATTGGATTTAAGCCCGGGATGGAATTTTGTTACAGTAACCGACCAGTGTGCCAGTTCCATAGATTCTGTAGAAATAGGTTACAAAACACCGTTGCAGGCTTATATCTCCTTTAACAGCCCTACCGATTGTATTTCTGACAGTACAGGTATGGCTATCATTACTCCAATGTATGGTGTTCAACCTTATTCCTACACGTGGAGTTTTGGAACCACTACTGATAGTATATTACAGCATTTGCCAACAGGAAGTTATTTCGTTACTGTTTCTGATTTTTGTGGTAACACAGTGGTGCCGTTTACTATAAATTATAAAACGCCATTAAATGTTACCAGTCAAAAGGAAAATGTATTGTGTTTCGGAAATAGTAATGGAAGCATAACACTGATACCTTCGAATGGCGTTCTTCCGTATTCTTATCACTGGTCCAATGCAAGCACTGATTCCATTATTTCACACTTGTCTGCAGGGACTTATTATTATACCGTAAGTGATAAATGTGGAAATTATACGGATTCTGTCATTATTCGACAACCCGGTTCGTTGTCTTTATCTACAATAGTAACACCGGTTTCGTTTGAAGGGCTTTCGGATGGGAAAATTGACCTTATGGTATTTGGCGGTACACAACCTTATTCATATTTATGGTCTAATTCTACCGAAACGGAAGATTTATCCAATATTTCACAGGGTATGTATTATGTAACTATTACCGATGATAATGGATGTACTGTTTCCGATTCCGTAAATGTTGAAAGCGAAGGAAAACATATAGAAATTTATAATGCTTTTACACCTAATGGAGATGGGAAAAACGATGTTTGGAATATTAAATATATTCAGGCATTTCCTAATTGCAGTGTGTTAATATACGACCAGTGGGGAGTAAAGGTATTTGAATCAACTGGCTACGATAAGCCATGGGATGGAACAAAGAACGATAAGCAATTGCCATCGGCAACATATTATTATGTCATAGATTTAAAAGATGGCAGCAAGCCATTTACGGGTTCTGTAACTTTAATGAAATAATTTTATTGCTATGAAAAAGATATTGGGAATAGTAATGACAGGTTTAATGTTTAACCTGACCGTGCGGGCTCAGCAAATTCCAACAGTGAGCCAGTACATGGAAAATCCATATTTAATAAATCCTGCTGTTACGGGAACAACATCATACAGTCCGTTGGCGTTTAATTATAAACGTTGGTGGTCGGGTATGGACGATGCCCCAGCCATGCAAAGTATCAGTGCACATTTTCTGGCAGGCGACAACGTAGGTTTAGGAGGTAAAATTTTTAATTATGCTACAGGTCCCTTGTCTAAATTGGGCATTGAAGCCACGTATGCCTATCATTTTAAAATTGGTAATAAGGGCGATAAAATTTCATTAGGATTATCGGCTCAGTTGTATCAGGTTTATTTGAATAAAAGTTTACTGAAACTCGAAGAGCAGGATGATAATGTAATACTGTATGGCAGCGAAAAATTAATTACTCCCGATGCTGCTTTTGGTGCCTATTATTATAGTAGTCATTACTATGTCGGTATATCTGTTTATCAATTATTTAATAGAAAAGTGGATATGATGACCGATAATATTATAGAAAACAAGCAGGTACGACATTATTTTTTAACAGGCGGTTATACGTTTGATATCAATAATAATTTTTCTATTCAACCTTCGTTGCTTGCCAATTATGTGGAAGCAGGCATTGCACAAGGGGATATAAACGTTAAAGGTATTTATAAGCAAGCATTCTGGATAGGATTATCTTATCGTACCAGCGATGCCGTTGTAGTAAATGCAGGCATTTGTAAAGACCGTTTTATCTTTGGATATGCTTATGATTATACCCTTACGGATATAAATAAACATAGCATGGGCTCACATGAATTATTATTTATTGTGAAGTTCAATCGTTCAAAGCCTAAGTTGGAGTAAGGAATATTAACCTGAATCATTCAGGTTAAACCTTTAAAAAAAAATTTTGTACAATCAAAAAAAAGTATTATATTTGAGCACTAATTTTTAAAATTTTATACTTATGAAAAAATTATTTGTTTTAGTTTTTGTACTAACCATGGTTAGTTGGAGTTACGCTCAAAAAAGTGTTGACTTTGTTATAAAAAACAACACAGGCAAACTTTTTGAAAAAGTAAACGATGCTTTTTTGCTAACTGGCTTAAAAGTTTCTGGATTGCAAACGGCAAGCGATTTTGAAGCATTCAAAAAACTTGCTTTAAGCCAATCGGGGGTTAAAGAATTTGATTATCTGGCTGAAGCAGAATCAAACGGAGCACGTAAATCTAAACTTATACTTGCTTCGAAAGAAGAACCAACCTTTTTAAATTTCCTGAAAGGGGTCGGTGTAAAACATATTATTATTAACGATAAGTCTTTTACTCTTGACCAGTCGGAACAATTGAAAAATTACTTGAAAGAACTCAGGGAAAAACATAAGGAAAGAGCAAACGCAAGTAAGAATGTTAGCGGACAGAACAGCAAATAAGCATGTTAAACTGCTGGGCAGAATCTGTTAAAGTTCTTTCCAAACAAGTAACATGTTTTTTATTTTTTGCATTTCCTGTACTTTCGTTAGCACAAAATCCTGACTTTAGTAAAGTAGAGGTGTTTTTTTATACCACCAACGATACTATCATAGTAAGTACAGGCAATCAAAAAAGTATGCAGTTTTTTGTGAAAGGATTGAACAAAGATGAAGATGCTGCCATGTTCGTTTCTGTTTTTAAAGCATATAAAGGTATTGTTGAAATGTCTGTATCAAAAATCTTCACCGATAATATTACAAGGCAAGTAACAATAACATGTAAACCCGGTTATTCAATGAATAATGTAATATTAGTGTTAAATCAGGCTTTTAAAATACCTTACGTTTTTGTAAACAATGAAAAAATAGAAACGGCTCAGTTAAAAAATTTTTATTAATTTAAAATTAAGTTCATTATGGGAAAAGGAGACAAAAAATCACGTCGTGGAAAAATTATTTTGGGAACGTATGGTGTTCGTCGTCCACACAAAAAAAATAATACATCATTTATTCCGACTAAAAAAGAAAAAGAGATTAAACCGCTTAAACAGGAAATTCAACCTGTTGTAATTCCAAGTATGGAAGTTGAAACGAACACTGTGGTTGCAGTTGTAAATGAAACTGTTCAAAAAATAAAAGAACCAAAGCCAAAAACAGTCAAAAAGACAGCAACCAAAGAAAAGGATGTAATCAAAACAACTCCAGCCAAAAAAGAAAAAGCCATAGAAAAGAAAACAAAAACAAAAACAGAAGCAAAAACAGAAGCAAAAAAAACTACTGCTAAAACAAAAGTGTCAGAAAAAAAATCTTCCACTAAAAGTAGCGTTTCGAAACCTGTAAAAGACAAAGAGAAAAAAACTTCTACGGCTGAAGCAAAAAAGACAACTAAAAAAGCACCTGCTAAAACAAAAAAATAATATAAAAAAACTGTCGCAAGACAGTTTTTTTTATTATTATAATGGTTAATTTTGAGCAATTAAAAAAAAATTTATGCATAGAGCACCGATAAAATTTTTTGCTGGAAGAACATCAAAAAATATTGGCGAAAAAATTGCGGATAAATTTGGAACTACATTGGGAAAATCTTCGGTAACCTTTTTTAGCGATGGTGAATTTCAACCTTCGTATGAAGAAACAGTACGAGGATGCAATGTTTTTCTCATTCAAAGTACGTATCCACCTGTGGACAACTTAATGGAATTGCTGTTAATGGCTGATGCTGCTAAACGGGCATCTGCTCACAAGATAATTGCCGTCATCCCATATTTTGGATGGGCAAGACAGGACAGAAAAGATAAACCTCGCGTTTCAATCGGCGCAAAGGTGGTTGCTGACTTATTGACTACGGCGGGCTTTAGCCGCATTATGACGATGGATTTACATGCCGACCAGATACAGGGCTTTTTCAATATACCCGTTGACCATGTTTATGCGTCTGCCGTCTTTGTCCCTTATATCAAACAATTAAATCTTGATAATCTGGTAGTGGCAGCACCCGATATGGGCGGTTCCAAACGTGCCAATGCATATTCCCGTTTTCTGGGTTGCGATATGGTTATCTGCTATAAATTGCGAAAAGAAGCCAATCAGGTTGAACATATTTCCATGATTGGAGAAGTAAAAAATAAGAACGTCATTATTTTGGATGATATGGTTGATACGGCGGGCACTATTACTATTGCTTCCGAAATGATGATGAACAAAGGAGCAAAAAGTGTCCGCGTAGTTGCCACACATCCCGTATTATCGGGAAATGCTTACGAAAGGATTGAAAAATCACCTATCACTGAACTGGTATTTACCGATTCAATTCCGTTAAAGCAGACATCACCCAAAATTAAAATTCTTTCCATTGCCGATTTGTTTGCCGATATTATTAATAAGGTGTACAACTATCAATCTATCAGTTCTACTTTTATAGTGTAATTTTTTCTACCGGAAGTTTCATTTTTGTTATCTCATTAATAATGATGAGGGATGATTGATGCAGAAATAAATTATGTATTACATTCATGTAATACATACTATCGGGTGGGCATTATTATCAGTTTTCTGAAATAATTTTTCTGTTCATTGGTTCGAATATGTACTATGTACAGTCCACGTGGCAAATGTAATGATATGGAATTATTCTGTTGATTGATATAAGAACCCGAAAAAACATTATTCCCTAACAAGTCATAAATATCCATCTGAAATGATTGAATAGTATTGTCGTTGCATTGAATAAAAAAATAACCATCCGCAGGATTGGGAAATATAAGAATATCTGGAGAAAAAGAAACAGGCATTATACCAATAATAGAATCATAATATGTCAACGCATTTATTGCCGATTGCATCATTTCATATTTATTTCTTCCAACAGGTATAATGAAATGCAAGGAAATTGAATCATGAGGTAGGAGCGAAACAGGTCCATAACTTGTCAATATAGAAACGTCATTTCCATAAAGTCCACCAGCATTGTATCTATTGGTAGTTAAGGCTGTATTAAAGGCTTGAGGCGAGAAACCTGTGTTTATATCGATGCTTCCGTTTTGACCATTGTTATCTATAGCGTACATTTTATGTGGATAAGAATCGGGTAACATTAATCCGATATGCACATCATCCATGTTGGCGGGATATACATATAGAAGTTTCATGAGGCTGTCGTAGTTTGTTTTATTGCGAAAGGGATTTAACAAGTCCATATCTGAAAACAAGCCTACAAATAATGAATCGATGGTACTGCTTTTATTGTTAGTAATGGTATAGTTCAGTATAAAAAAATCGCGAAGAGCAGGTAATTTTGATAACATAGCGTTCAGATGAATATCCAAGCCAATTGGATTGATGGATAGCGAATCATTAAAACATGAGTTTGTTTCTGCATGTACCCCATCTTCGGTTTTTAACGTTCCCTTTTTTATGTTGAAAGCATTGCCACCTCTGAACGAAAAAGAATAATTATTACCATCGGAAACCATTAATCCCATTTCCGAAAGTAAGGAGATATCCGATTTGAACAAAAGTCCTTTGCCCTCGCTTGGATTAAAAGAATTGTAACCCAATTTACCATTGGCACAAACGGTAAGCAACAAATCACTATTGTACAGGTCGGCATAACTTAAATGTATGGTAGCATTCAAATATTGCTTATCAAAATAATTAGTATCTATAAATTCAAGATAAAAGGAAACATTAATGTCATAAGGAGATGAAGGTAAATAGTATATTTTGAAAGGAGTTGTTGTATGGTTGAATGTTTGTAAACTGTCCATTTCGCCTATGGTTAACACGGGATTTTCTATAACAATATTCGGGTTATCGGAAGTTAATCGGGCAACTAAATGAGTGGTCGCATGAAATAAATTAATAAAATTTCCAGACAGATATGTGGTATCGTTATGAGTAGAAAAAGTATAATCATAAAAACGAACAGATTTAATAATAGTATCAGTTAAAGCACGATAGCAGTTAATCCGTCCTTTGCCTAACTGATGAGCAAAATTTTCGTTTCCGCTTACCGTATCAATATTGTCGCAGGTATTTTCTATAATAGATTTAATTTGGAAGGGGTTGAGTTGTTTTCCACGATACCCCCAAACCAACGATGCTTCCGATGCCACTAAGGGTGAAGCAAACGAAGTTCCCCATCCGGAAGTATATCCATTGTTTTCATACGTAGAAAATACATTCTCGCCGGGTGCACATACATTAATACGAGGGCCATAGCACGATTTAACCCATTTGATATCGCTGGAATTGGTAGCAGCAACACAGATAACTTCGTCGTAAGCGGCAGGATAATAAATACGATTTAATGTATTTCCTTCATTTCCTGCTGCGGCAACCACCAGACAGCCTCTGTTGTAAGTAGCATATTTTATAATGTCTTTGCCAAAATCGTCTGGAACAGTACCGCCCCACGAGCAATTGATAATATTGCAGCCATGGTCAGCAACATATACAATACCTTCATAGGCACGAGTTAGAATACCTGTGGAATCATTAATTTTTACAGGAAGAAATTTTGATGCAAACGCTGGGCTTGCTACACCTATATTATTATTGGTAGTACAGGCAGCCAACCCACTAACTAAAACACCATGTGCTTCGGCATCCAATGCATTCTCACTCCATTCAGGACTATTATCGTTATTACCAAGGTCCCAACCTTTGAAATTATCAACATAGCCATCGCCATCGTTGTCTATGCCATCTATGGGGTCAGCATAATTGTAGGCAATATTTTGCCATAAATCGTCGTGGGCTAATTCTGTTCCCGTATCTATAATCCCAATAACAATAGTATTATCGCCTTTATATATATTCCATGCTTCATACGCTTTTATATTGAACAATTGATATTGATTACCAATATACGGGTCGTTAGGAGTATATAGTAGTTGTGGATAATGCTTGCGATGACAGTATTCGGTTTGTGGCAACGAAGATAAATAGGTTATTGATTTTTGTGCCTGTATGCTGTCAGATTCAATAAATTCATATATAGTCGAAATATCAACGGCATGGAAAGCCAAAACATTTTTTTTGTCAGGAATAAAGGCGTGAGGAAAAAGTTGTTTCGGAGTAGAATTTTTAGAAGAAAAAAATGTTTGATACGCGGCTATTTTTATCTCGTTTGTGGTGCAAAATGACTTGTATGTGGGCTTAATTTTTAAAATAATAGCATATTGTGCAGTTAAAATATTTAGTAAAGAACTGAATATGAAGAGGACGCACAATAAAAAAAATTTTTTATTCATAAAAATAAAACACTATTTTTGTTTTAACGTAAAAAGCGTGTAAACGTATGAAAAATTTTGACGAAAATAAAATATTCGATGATAAAAAACCTAAAAAGATAAATATATGGCAATGAATTGTATTATTATTGACGACGATAAAATGTCGAGAAAAGTATTGGAAGAATATGTCAAACGAACAGATACTTTAAATTTACTGCAGTCATACTCCAATGCTATAGATGCTATTAACGCCGTAAAACAAATGCCCGAACCCGTTCATTTGATTTTTCTGGATATTGAAATGCCTGATATGAGTGGCATTGATTTTTTAAATGCGTTAAAGGAATATAATTTGCAAATTATTATTGTGTCGGCAAAAGATAAATATGCCATAACGGCTTTTGAATACGAAGTTACCGATTATTTATTAAAACCGTTGACGTATGCACGATTTTATAAATCCATTGATAGAGCGTATAAAAAAATGGATGATTTGATTCCCGTAAAAAAGGAAAGTGAGGTGTTGCCTGTGCAAGATGAAATTTTTATCAAAAAAAATGCAACGCTGTTAAAACTCAATCTTAATGATATTATATATATTGAAGCATTGGAAAACTATATCATTATTTCTACTTACGACGAAAAATATACTATTCACTTCACTATGAAATCTATTGAAGAAAAATTGCCACTTAATAAGTTCAAACGCATTCATCGTTCCTATATTATCAATATGCATAAAATAAAAGGGATAGAAGAAAATTCTGTTATTGTAAAAACAAACGAAGGTACACGGTTGCTGCCAATTGGTAAATCGTATAAAGAAGATTTGCTGCGTGATATCAATATTATTTTAAAGTAGAATGCATACACTGCGTGATTTATTTTTTAATCATGTGGCACAAACGTCTGATTTGCCCGTGGGTCTTACTGTTTCCAATGCTACTAAAGAATATATTTATGATGAAAACGGAAAGGCTTATTTAGATTGCATTTCAGGAATTGCTGTTAGCAATATAGGGCATGCACACCCAGCCGTTGTGAGGGCTATAGAAAGTCAGGCAAATAAATATTTGCACACGATGGTGTATGGGGAGCATATTCAGTCGCCACAGGTATTATTGGCTCAAAAGTTGTCCATGTTAACGCAAGATAAATTGAATGCCGTTTACTTTGTCAATTCGGGTGCTGAAGCGGTAGAGGGCAGTTTAAAATTGGCACGTCGCTATACAGGAAGAAAAAAAATAATTGCCTTCGAAAATGCTTATCATGGAAGTACATTAGGTGCCATGAGTTTATGGACAGATGCCGAAAATACCGATGTATATGGTCCGTTTTTAGAAAATGTATGTCATTTGCAGTTTAATAATATAGATGAACTATCACAGATTGATACTAAAACGGCGTGCGTAATTGTTGAACCCGTGCAGGGTGAAGCCGGGTATATTCCAGCAACTATAGATTTTTTAATGGCACTGCGCGATAAGTGTAACGAAAAAGGCTGTCTGCTTATATTTGATGAAATTCAAAGCGGTATGGGCAGAACTGGAAATATTTTTGCCTATCAGCATTATAATGTAATTCCCGACATATTGTTATTGGCTAAAGCCTTGGGAGCAGGTTTGCCGCTTGGTGCCTTCCTGGCAGATAAAAAAATAATGGATTCGTTTACACATAATCCAACACTTGGACACATGACTACCTTTGGAGGTAACCCATTATGTTGTGCAGCGTCATTGGCATCTATTCAGGTTTTGGAAGAAGAAAATTTATTAAAAAAGATTCCTGAAAAGGAAAAATTGTTTAAAACATTGCTCCATGATAGTTGTATTTATGAAGTCAGGGGCATAGGACTGATGTTGGCAGTTCAGTTGAATTCGTATTATGAAGTGCAAAAAGTAATTCAATATGCCTTTAAACAGGGCGTTTTACTCGATTGGTTTTTATACAACAATGCTGCCATACGTATTGCACCGCCCCTTACTATTTCCGAAAACCAGATATATGAGGTGTGTCATACCATAATAAATGGATTGTGCTAATTTACTAAATTCAAGTGACTTTTCTAGGATGGATAGGATTGCGGTTTGATATTATTACTACATTTGTGTAATAAAAAAATAATATAAATCTGTCAATAATAAAATTATGAATAGTTATCAAAATAAATTGGACATAAAAGCATTGGAAACATGGCTCTGGGAAGCCGCCTGCAAAATCCGTGGACCCATTGATGCACCAAAATATAAAGACTACATTCTGCCTCTCATTTTTTTTAAGAGGCTTTCGGATGTGTTTGAGGATGAACTTAATAAGTTGTCACAGGACTATGATTCAAAAGAAACAGCCGAAGATTTACTGGCAAAAGATCATAAAATTGTCCGTTTTTATTTGCCCCAAAACGCTAGATGGGAAGCAATTGCAAAACATACTACCAATGTGGGAGAACACCTTACCAATACCGTTCGTTCCATTGCAAAGGAAAATCCAAAACTGCAGGGTGTGGTGGATACAGTGGATTTTAATGCAACAACATCGGGGCAGCGAATTCTTGGCGATGATGTACTGAAAGAACTTATCAACGTGCTGAGCAAATACCGACTAGGCTTGAATGATGTTGATGCAGACATTCTGGGGAGAGCGTACGAATATTTGCTGCGGAAATTTGCCGAAGGTTCCGGTCAGAGCGCGGGCGAATTCTATACTCCCGGCGAGGTTGCCATACTGATGTCGTACATTCTTGACCCTGAACCTGGAAAAAAGGTCTATGACCCTTGTTGTGGTTCAGGTGGTTTGCTTATCAAATGTTTTTTAAGATTTAAGGAAAAGTTTGGTTCCGATCCCTCAATGAATCCGCTCAAGTATTATGGGCAGGAGGTGCTTGCTTCAACATTCTCCATGGCAAAGATGAATGCCTTTATCCATGACATGGAAGCAATAATAGCACTCGGTGATACGATGAACCGACCAGCATTTCTTACAACACAGGGTTCACTCGAAAAATTTGATATTGTTACTGCCAATCCAATGTGGAATCAGGATTTTCCACAGACGGTCTATGAAAACGACGCATATAACCGTTTTGACTACGGATACCCTCCTTCCAATAGTGCTGACTGGGGCTGGATTCAGCACATGTTTGCCTCGCTCAATAACAAAGGCAAAATGGCAGTTGTGCTCGATACAGGTGCTGTTTCCCGTGGAAGTGGTAATGCAGGCAGTAATCGCGAGCGAGATATTAGAAAAAAGTTTATAGAAAACGACCTTGTGGAGGCGGTGCTTCTGCTGCCTGAAAATCTTTTCTACAACACCACGGCCCCAGGGATAATTATTGTCATCAACAAAGCAAAGAAAAAAGAACGAAAGGGGAAGATGCTACTCCTTAATGCTTCAAAACTCTTCAAGAAAGGCAGACCAAAGAATTACTTGCCAGAAGAAAGCATAACACAGATTGCCGACATATATCTTAAATGGAAGGAGGAAGAAGGTATTAGTAAGATTATTACAAAGGAAGAATCTGCCCGAAACGATTACAACCTGAGCCCCAGCCGCTACGTGGCTCAAAATGGTGAGGATGATACCCTTGACCTTGAGGATGCCATCGTGCAACTAAAGGAGGCAGAAGAAGAACAAAATGAAGCCGACAAAAAAATGAAAGCAATTTTAGAAGAGTTGGGATTATGGTAAAAGTAAAATATAAGTTTTCTTATTTTACTTTTGCAACGTAAAGTAAAATATAAATTTTCTTATTTTATTTTAGTGATATAAAGTAAAATATAATTTTTTTAAAAATATATAGAAGTATTATGGATATAAAGGACTTTAAAGCAGGAACATTAAAAAGTGGTGCAGGATATAAGTATTTTCTTCCGGAAAAGATAAATCATTCTTATGTCTGGACAGATGAAACTATTAATAAACTTCTGGAAGAGGCATCGCTTAAAATTGGAGAATTAAACGCTTTTTCCAGGTTTGTACCTGATACCGATATGTTTATATTAATGCATATTTTTAAGGAAGCGGTTGTATCAAGTCGAATAGAAGGGACTAAAACCAATATCGAAGAAGCATTTATTGAAGAAAAAGAAATAGAACCTGAAAAGCGGGATGACTGGAAAGAGGTTACTAATTATATTAAAGCAATGAACAATGCGATTAAAAAATTAAAAAGTCTTCCTCTCTCTAACAGATTGATACGAGATACTCACAAGATATTACTTTCAAGCGGAAGAGGTAAATATAAAAATCCCGGAGAATTTAGAAAATCTCAAAACTGGATTGGTGGAAGTAGTATTAATGTTGCCGTTTTTATCCCTCCAGCATGGAACGAATTGCCGGATTTATTAAGCGATTTTGAAATGTTTTTGCATAATAACGAAATTAAAACACCGCATTTAATTAAAATTGCCATTGCTCACTATCAGTTTGAAACTATCCATCCTTTCCTTGATGGTAATGGGAGAATAGGAAGGCTTTTTATTACTTTATATCTGGTGGCAAATGAAGTTCTTGAAAAGCCTTTACTCTATCTCTCAGACTTTTTTGAAAAAAATAGAATGTTGTATTATGATAATTTAATGAAAGTTCGCCTTGAAAATGATTTGGGACAGTGGTTAAAATTCTTTTTAACGGGAATTATTCAAACTGCTTCCATTGCTCTTGATACATTAAAACAGGTGACAGAGCTCAAAGATAGCATAGAAAAAGAAAAAATTATGTCAATGGGCAAACGTTCCAAAACCGCTTTGGAATTGCTGCATTATCTCTTTAAGGAACCGGTAGTTAATGTAAAGAAAGTTCAAGAAAAAACAAACCTTTCATCTAAAGCGGCAAACGATTTGGTAAAGGAATTTTTGGATAAGGGTATCTTAAAGGAAATAACTGGATTTCAGAGAAACAGAATGTTTGTTTTTAATGAATATGTGGATCTATTCAATAAATAATTTTGGAAACAAACGTATGGACGAACAGCAATACATAGAATTCAAATCGCAATTACGTAAATTCCAAAAATTTGTAATGATTCAATATATTGAACCCCGACTGCCGGAAAAATGGGAGGTGGTGGAATGAAAAAAATATCATATTTTTGAAAATTATAAATATTAGAGGGGAATAATATGTTTTTGAAAAAATTAAGAATATGGAATTTTAGATCTATCGGTTCAATAGATGACCAACACCCGGGATTAGAAATTGATTTTGATCCTCACTTAAATTTATTGATAGGTGCCAATGATTCAGGAAAAACGGCAATTATTGACGCTATAAGATATTGTTTAGGTACAATCACCTATGATTCAATCAGAGTTGATATAGAAGATTTTTATCAAAATCCACAAACAAAAGATAGGGCTAATGAACTCAAAATAGAATGCACTTTTGATGGATTTAC